>CALCJG010000099.1 GCA_937967705.1 uncultured Spirochaetia bacterium | reverse complement strand
GGTGATGGGTTTTATGGCCCTCCTTCTCGGTTCCCTGATCGGGCTGGCGGGTCATTATCTCAAATGATCCCCCGGTCCTGATATCTCCCGCCTTCCTCTTTGCCGGAAAACCGGGGAGGGGCTAATTTTTTTATTGCAAGAAATCGGCGGCTTTGGAATACTTTACCCTCGTGGATGTTCTGCGCCTGTAGCTCAGGGGATAGAGCAGTGGCCTCCGGAGCCATGTGCGCACGTTCGATTCGTGCCAGGCGCAATGACCGGGTCTTTGACATAAGGAGTTAACCTGCAGTCCGACAGCAAAAAACCCTTCCGTGGAATGCGGAGGGGTTTCGTCGTTTGGGGGGCATCCTCCCGGTCTGCCCCGGGGATCGGGGTTTCCTCAATAGCTCTGCTGTGTCCCGAAGGCGCCGCGGCCCTCTACTGGGGTAAAGGAAAACTCAGGAAAGGTTTTGCTGAGAGCCCCCGTGATCATCTTCGTAGTGGACAGGGGCGTCTTGACTCCCCTTCCCAGGTGGGTGGAGCCGGCGTCCACCAAAAACTGTTTTTTACCGCCCTCCGGTTTCATTGCCTTGATGTGGCCCCCGTGGGTGGCGTTGAAGGCAAAGGGCTCGTTGTCCAGAAGTTTGACGGTCACCTGATGGGGCTGCGTTCCGGCGGAATAGAACTTGGGTATGAAGCTCTTGTGCTCCAGCACCTGGGCGATGTAGGTGATGTGATCCCCCTCCTGAAGGGCCTCCAGCCAGGTCTTGAACCGATCCAGTCCCACCCGGTCCCAGTTGCGCTTCTCCGTAAAGCGCCCGATGCGGAACATCTGCTGTATGGGGACGAAGAGGAGCTGCAGGGCGTCCTGTTTCTTCATCGCGAGGATCTGTTCCGGAACATAGCTTATGCGGACGAAATTGAGGATGCTCTTCTGCAAGTCTTCGTGCTTCCTGTATATGGGCCAGCCAGTCACGACCTCCAGGGCCTCATCGGCTCGGGGGTTGTTTCGGAAGCTGGTGGTGTAGTAGAAGATACTGTCCCCCTCCTGGGGCCGCAGTATCCCCTCCCGGGCCAGCAGGGTCTGCTCCAGGAGGTCGATCACGTTGACCAGGATAAAATTGTTTTCCTCGTCGTAGCGCATCAGGCATCCCTGCTGGTCCTTGCCGTTTCCCCGGCGGCGCAGAACGGTGCCCAGGGGGAGTTTCTCTTCGGTTACGGGAAGCAGTAAGTCATCTAACATTTAAGACCTCTCGTTTAAGCATGTGTGATTTCTCCCGTTGCGCAGTCCTACTCCGTCGTCTTGCGCGGTGAGGGGCGTTCCCGTTTCGGTGTCATCACCCCGACCACACTATGCTATCCTTTAAAAAAAGTTTTGTCAAGACCGCAGTGGTGATAATTCCGCGGAGGGGGGACCCGGTGGCCCCTCTTTTTTTCGTTTACAGAGGAGATACTACGGGATCTTTTGGAGGGAGTAAATCCCTCCCGGCGAGGCGCACCGTGATCGAACTGAAAAACATCTCCCTCTACTATTACCCCCGGGAGGAGTTCGTACTCCGGGACATCTCCTGGCACATACGCCCCGGCGAGCGGTGGGTCCTTTTCGGACGCAACGGTTCCGGCAAGACCCGCCTCCTGGAGATCATCACCGGCTATTCGTGCTCCAGCGGGGGGAGCGTTTTCCGCTTCGGGGGAGCGGCCCCGGTCAGGATCTCCGGGAACTGCGAAAGCGAATCGGCTACATCAGCGGCAATCTGCGGGAGAGCTTCGGCGGCGCTGAGAGGGTTCTCGATGTGGTTCTGAGCGGTTTGTATGCCTCCATCGGCCTCTACGAAGAGCCGGGGGCGGGGGATGTGTGCCGTGGCCGGGAGCTTCTGGCCCTCTCGGGTCTCGGCGGCAGGGAGCGTGATCCCTTCGGTGTCCTCTCGGACGGGGAAAAACAGAAGGTGATGTTTCTGCGTGCCCTCATCGGCGATCCGGAGCTGATGATTCTCGACGAGCCCTCCCGGGGGCTGGATCTGGCGGCCCGGGAGGACCTCCTGTTTACGGTGGGGTCCCTGTCCCGGGAGAGGGATTTGCCGCTACTCTACGTGACCCATCACACGGAGGAAATCACGCCGCTGTTCAACCGTATTTTTCTCCTGCATCGGGGCGGCTGCCTCTTTCAGGGGGAGATCCGGGAGGGGCTGACCGCTGAGAGGCTCAGCGTCCTCTTCGGCCGGGAGGTGCGGGTGCAGGAGCATGAGGGGCGCTATTACACCCTGCTGGGACTTTGATTGACATCAGCGGAAGGGTGATGTAGATTTGAACGGACGCTCCCGGAGGCCCGAGGCTGGAAAGGGGCGCAGCAATGAACGAGGGGGTGCCGACTCCTTGCACGACGCGGAACAATGGGACCGTACGGTCCGGGAGCTGGAACGGCAGTATCCCGGTAAATTTCTCCCCAAGGATGAGATTTTTGCCCGCATCAAGCGGGGCAGCCGCATCTTCATAGGGACGGGATGCGGCCAGCCGGGGTATCTCCTGCAGGCCATGATCGACTACGCCGAGGCCAACCCCAAGGCCCTCTTCGACACTGAGATGTACGTGGTCCTGGTCTTCGGCCTGGAGCAGTACCGTTACGAGAAGCTGGAGCGCTATTTCCGCCAGCAGTGCTTTTCCATCCGCGAGAACATGCGCGGCACCGTCAACCGGGGCTACGGCGACTACAATGCCGTCTTCCTCTCCCGGGTGCCGGGCCTCTTCCGCCGCGGCCTCATCCCCCTGGACCTGGCGGTCATACAGGTCTCTCTTCCGGACGATCGGGGGCGGGTAAGCCTGGGGATCAGTGTGGACGTTACCCGGGCGGCCGTGGAGCACGCCCCGCTGGTCATTGCCCAGATGAATCCCCAGATGCCCTATGTCGGCGGCGATGCCCTGATACCCCTGGAGGAGCTGGACTGCATCGTCCCCTATGCGGAGCCCCTCTTCGAATTCCACTACAGGCCCCTGGATGAAATCGACAGTAAAATCGGCCGCTACGCCGCCTCCCTCATTGAGGACGGCAGCACCCTGCAGGCGGGGCACGGAAGCACCGCCCGGGCCGTACTGCCCTTCCTGGAATCCCGAAGTCATCTGGGCATTCACTCCGAACTGCTCAACGACGATCTGGTCCGGCTGATCCGCTCGGGTGCCGTGGACAATACCCGCAAGGGCTTCGACACGGGCAGGACCGTGGCCACCATCTGTCTGGGCAGCCGGGATACCTATGAGTTTCTGCACAACAACGATTCCGTGGAGCTTCGAGGGGTAGACTACACCAACAACCCGGTGGTGATAGCCCGGCACGACAACATGGTGGCCCTCAACGGGATTTTATCCATCGACCTGACGGGGCAGGCCACGGCGGAATCCATCGGCAGGACGTTCTACAGCGGCCTGGGGGGGATCGCCGACTTCGCCCGGGGGGCCTCCCTGGCCTCCGAGGGAAAGTCCATCGTGGTGCTGCGGTCCACGGACCGGAGCGGGAAGATCTCCCGTATCGTCCCCTTCCTCAAGGAGGGCGAGGGGGTGACCCTCGGCCGGGGGGACATGCAGTATGTGGTGACGGAGTACGGGATCGCCGCGCTGACAGGCAAGAACATAAGGGAGAGGGCCATGGATCTCATAGGCATAGCCCATCCCGATTTCCGTCCCTGGCTGATAGAGGAGGCCAGGCAGAACAACCTGATCTACCGGGACCAGGTCTTTATCGCCGGCGAGGGGGGGCGGTATCCCGAGGATCTGGAGCGCCGCGCGGTAACGTCCTCCGGGGAGGAGGTCTTCCTCCGTCCCGTCAAGTTCAGCGACGAGCGCCTTCTCAAGGAGTTCAAGTACTCCCTCTCCCTGGAGAGCCTCTACAACCGGTTCGTTTCGCACAAGGAGATGCCCCATGAGATACTCCAGAAGCTGGTGGTCATCGATTACCTGAAGGAGATGGCCATATTCGCCGTGCGGCGGCAGGAGGAGCGGGAGGTGATCCTGGGCGTGGGGCGCTACTTTATCGAGGACGGCCATTTTGCCAACTTTGCCGTGGCGGTGCGGGACGACTGCCAGAAGCAGGGGATCGGCACGCTGCTCCTCTCCCGGCTCATCGAGGTGGCCCGGGAGAAGGGACTGTCCGGCTTTACGGTGGATGTCCTTTTGGAGAACAAATCCATGATCGCCCTTCTCAACCATTTCCGGAAGGAGGGGCACCGCCTGGACAAGTCCATAGAGGGGGACATGGGCCTCTACATACTCCATTTCGGGGAGATCGTTCAAGGTTGATGATGAATGGTTTTTAACCGGAAATAATAATAATCCCGTCAGGATAATGAAAAAAGGCGAAGGGTCGGGGCACTGTTCCCTAACTCCTTCGCCTCTGCTGTTTCTGAATGAGGGGTTGGCTACTTCTTTTTGCTGCTCCCCTTTTTCGGCTGGGCCTTTGCCTTGGGTTTGGCTTTCGGCTTGGCCTTTGCTTTCGGTTTAGCTTTCGCTTTGGGAGCGGCCTTCGGTTTTGCTTTGGCCGGCGCAGCAGCAGACTTCTTGGCTCCTCCCCCCATCAGCTTCTCCATCCACTGGGCGATCTGGCCGTATATCTCCTCTCGGTTGATCTCGTTGAAATTCTCGTGAAAGTTCTGCTCATAACGGGTAAGGGTCAGAAGCGGGGAGGGGATCGTCCTCAACGTCTCCTCGCTCACGTCCGGGTCCGCCAGGTGATCCTGCCCGGCGATCACCGCGAAGAGGGGGAAATGCTCCCAGTAGCGCATGTTTTCGATGACCCATCCCTGGGTCTTCATCGACTCGGCGCCCAGCCGTACTGATACCTTGGTGCCCCGGAGTCCTGCGGATTCATCGGCATGGTGGCGTGCCGTGATCCCCTGATCGTGAGTGAGTTTGTCCGTCAGGGGTTCGGGAGCCACGGCCATGGTGGGGGTGATCTTGGAGAGGATCTTCGAGAGCGAAATCATCACCGCCGGCACCTCCACCTTGTTCTTCAGCCAGGGGGAGGAGACCACGAAGCCCTTGATGTCTGTTCCCTTGGCCCTGGTGAGGGCGTACTTAAGGGCGATGAGGGCGCCGTTGGAATGGGAGAGGATGAAGACAGGCACTCCCGGGTGACGCTCCGAGATCCAGGTATACATGTTATGGATGTCGTTGACATACTGATCGTAGGAATCGATGTGAAAAAAGACCTTTGTTCCCAGGTTATACTGGGGGAAGGTGCCGTGCCAGCGAAGGTCCGGGGCGTAAGTGGCGATATCCTTCTTCATGAAATAGAGGGCTGGGGTGACCCAGTCTCCTGCATGGGCCATGCCCCCGTGAATGGCCAGAAAAATGGCGCGGGGCTTGTTTTTTGGCATCCAGATCCGCATTAAGAGCCGTGTGGATTCGTCCGCCTGGAAGACCTCACAACTGGTTTCGGAAAAATTCATTCTTTTTTACCTCGTAACGTAATCGATCGTTCAAATGGGTTGCTTTTCTTTTCTTTGACGGCAGGCAGCGGAGCGTTGTGTCAGCGTGCCTGTCGGGAGTGGATAGAAATATGTGATTAGAGGATTATCGGAAAAAAATCAAACACTTTTCTGCAAACCGGAGGAATATTTTTTTAGCCCCCTTTTCGGAAACGGCTTGATCCCCGGGGGCAGTCTGTCATTTATTCCCCTTGTATCCACAAAATTATTTATAGATGAAGGAAAAGATGCTATATATGTAGTATCCCATTCCCTTCGAGGAACTCCACCATGAAGAAATCA
>CALCJG010000098.1 GCA_937967705.1 uncultured Spirochaetia bacterium | reverse complement strand
CGACCACCGAGATCTACACTCTTTCCCTACACGACGCTCTTCCGATCTAGGCCTCTTCTTCAATGTGGTCTCCTACGGGGTTACCCGGGATACCCATCGTATCGATATGGACGATGCCTGGAAGAAGGCACGGGAACACAAACCCAAGATGATCATTGCCGGGGCGTCGGCCTATCCCCGTATCATAGACTTTGCGGAATTCAAACAGATCGCGGACGAGGTGGGTGCCGTGCTGCTGGTTGACATCGCCCATATCGCCGGTCTCGTCTGTACCGGACATCACCCCACCCCGGTAGGGCTTGCCGATTACGTGACCATGACGACGCATAAGACCCTCCGCGGTCCCAGGGGAGGGGTCATCCTCACCTCCCAGGAGCGGGAAGCGGAGATGAATAAGAACATCTTCCCTGGAATCCAGGGCGGGCCCCTGATGCACACCATCGCCGCCAAGGCCGTTGCCTTCCAAGAGGCGCTCTCTCCGGAATTCAAGGAATACTCCGCGCAGGTTATCAAGAACGCTAAAGCGCTGGCGGATACGCTCCTCTCCCGCGGACTCACCATTACCTCCGGCGGGACAGACAATCACCTGATGCTCGTGGATCTCAGGAATAAAAACCTCACCGGGAAGGATGTGGCCAACCGGCTGGACGAGGCGGGGATCACATGCAACAAGAACGGCGTTCCATTTGACGATAAATCCCCCTTCGTAACCAGCGGGATTCGCCTGGGAAGCCCTGCCCTGACCACCCGGGGGTTCAAGGAGGGGGATTTCAAGCGAGTGGGAACGATGATAGCGGATACCATCGATAACATGAGCGATGATAAGGTGCTGGCGAGGGTTCGCGGTGAGGTAAAGGAGCTCTGTCAGACCTATCCTACGGATTTCCTCAGGCTCACATAGAATAACCGATATTATTTCTTACCTTCGGCAGGGCTTTTATGGATTGGATTATAATAGATGCCCTGCCGTTTTATTTGCCCGGGGTCAGAGCCATCGGCTCCGGCAGTAGAGTCGGCCGGCTTCGGATATCTGGAATCCCTCCGGATGCTCAACAATGAGGTTTTCCTCCTTTAAGTCTTCCAGCAGGGATCGAAGGTTGATGCCGGAAAGGCCGAATTCCACTTCAAGTTCGTACAGGGTCAGGAAATCCCCTCCTCCGGTTTTCTGAAATATATCCTGGAGCAGGTCCGTTCTGATGCTTTTCATATCCGATCACTTTCCGCTGAGTTTAATCCCCCTGTCTCCTCCTCCGCCTGTTCGATGAGAACGAAGGCCACAGCAGAATCCTTCTCGTGGCTGATGCTGATGTGTATCCGTACCGCCTCCCGGCGGATTGCTTTACCCAGGGCGGAGAGAATTTCCGCCGTCACCTTCAGACAGGGTTTACCGGATTCCCCCTTTAGTATTGCGATCCGGTTCATCGGAAGACCCCGGTTCTTTCCCAGTGCCTTCAGGAAAGCCTCCTTGGCGGCGAATCTCCCCGCAAGAAACTCCGCCTCCCCCTTTCGGGGCAGGAGTTCCCGTTCTTCCGGAGAGAGAATTTTTTTCAGGAATCTCTCCCGGAAATCGTCCATGGCCCTGGATATTCTCCCTATGCTGACAATATCCGTTCCTATCCCGGTTATTCTGTACAAATAAACAATTCTCCTCTGCTTTACCTTCCATAAGACTCCGGAGTGGGAGGAAGTCAAATAAAATTAAAAAAGGCTTTTTCGAGGTATTATTTCATCTTGACGATGATGGGTTGAGCATCAATATTGGGCTTCGATGGCCGATCTACGTTCTTGTATTCTTGGGACCGCGGCCTTTATTTTTTTAAAAATTACCCTGTTGGCGGGTTTATTCCGCTGAGGATGTTATCTTTATAAATATATGCTGAACGAGCAGAGAATAATCGAAGTATACCGCCTTTATAGCAAGGAACTATTCGTCTACATATTTCGATTGACGGCCAACCAGGAGGTCTCCGAGGAGCTCCTTCAGGACTGTTTCGAGAACCTGATTAAGTATGCGGGGAAATACGGAATTGAGGATTTCAACATCCGAGCCTTTCTCTATAAAACCGCCCATAACCTCTCGGTCAATCACCTGAAACGTCGAAAGAAAATCGATTATGTGCTCCTGGAGGAGGACGGGGATTATTATTCCCCGGATCGGGGTGTTGAGGAGTTCAAGGCCAAGGAACTGCAGGGGAAGATATATCAGCTGCTTGAGCGTTTGGACGAGAAATCCCGATCCCTCTTCATCCTCTGCAAGGAAAACGGCCTGAGCAATCATGAGGCGGCGGAGGTTCTCCATGTCTCAGAAAGGACCGTTCGGAGGAAAATGGCAGATATTCTGGAGTATCTGGAGGCAGAATTGAGAAAAACAGGTTATTTTTGATTTTTTTATTCGATTTATGGCCATTTGTCAATACCAGGTTGTTTAATTAATAGGGATAGTGCAATGAAGAACCATCCAAAACAGAGGGAATTGATAGACTATGTAAGGGGGACTTCCAAGAAGTCCGCTCATGTAGGGAGCCACGTCTCTTCATGCAAAACCTGTTCGGCCCGCTGCAAAAGATATGCCCTGCTGCTCAATGCGTCCGACAACAGCCGTCTTGATCCCTCACCTCGCGTGGAATTGGCTCTGAGAGCAGCCATACGGAAGCAGGATACCGGCGGTATAGGGTCTCTCAGTCTGC
Organism: uncultured Spirochaetia bacterium; assembly: GCA_937967705.1. Lineage (GTDB taxonomy): Bacteria > Spirochaetota > UBA4802 > UBA4802 > JAGODF01 > CALCJG01. The sequence continues at coordinate 12,699 of CALCJG010000098.1, read as the reverse complement.
TTTTCCTGCGCTTGCGTATGCTCCTACCAAGGCCGGCTGTACTCTATACAGTGTCAGTGTTCCTGATGGGGATTGTTTTAGTCGCTTCGGGATGGCATATCATCAATGAAAAACTCAATGTTCCCATGCATCTCTCCTATGCCCAGGGAAGGGTCTATGTCAATGATAATAAGATAAGCGGGGATATCCGTGTCCGAAACAAGAGCCGGCTGCGGGTTGGTAAGAATTCTCTGGCTGTCCTCGCGGTCAACAGTTCTCTAACCATGAACATCACCGGGGAGAGCAGTTTGATGATTGAAAGGATACGGACCGAATCCCTGGATACGCAGACGGAATTCTTCTTCAATATCAAGAGCGGTCAGATCGTTTCCAAAACCGGGGTCAAAAGACCCCACGTAAAATACTTTTACATCACCCCTACGGCCAAGATATTTGCCAAAGAGGCCGATCTGATCCTGAACGCCAATGAGGACGAGACGGTTCTCGTTTTGAAAAAAGGATCTGCCGTGGTTCAGTCACTGGAGACGGAAGAGGAGGTAAAGGCATCACCGGACAAGAAGTATGTCATCTCCTCGGATATCGAGGCCTACGATCTGGATGATGACGAGACCTGATTCAACGCTGGCGCAGTTTCCTGAAGAAATCCCCCAATAACGATGCGGCCTCCTCCCTCAGGAGGCCGAAGTGTATCTCCGGACGGTGGTTGAGTTTGTCGCTGCCGCATATCTCCATAACCGTCCCGCAGGCGCCGTATTTGCGGTCTTCCGCAGCAATGATGACCCTGCGGAAGCGGGCATGTACGATAGCCCCGGCACACATGGCGCAAGGTTCCTTTGTGACATAGAGATCACAATCTGTAAGACGTTCATTGCTCAGGCAGGAGCAGGCCTCTTCGATAGCCAGAATTTCGGCGTGATGCAGGGGGTTGCGGTGGGACCGGTTCAGGTTGTGCGCCCTGGCCAGGATGTCTCCTTCCTTAACCACTACGGCGCCGACCGGAATTTCCCCCCTTTCGAAGGCCCTCCGGGCCTGCTCCAGGGCCGCCCTCATGAACACTTCCCCCGGCAGTGATTCGATGTTTTCCTTCATGATATTGCAGTTATAGAAAAAAAGTGCCGGATAGGCATCAATCCCTATCCGGCTTTTCTTATATCTTGTGCGTCCAAGAGGACTCGAACCTCTGACCTACTGATTCGTAGTCAGTCGCTCTATCCAACTGAGCTATGGACGCGGGTATAAGCACTCATTACATATCGATCAGCTTGATGTACTGATCAAGGGTTGCGGAACGCCCTTCGAGGCTGAAAACCTTTTTTTCCCTCGCGCATAAATGGATCCCGTAGGCACAAATCCCGAAATAGGCGAAAAGCACCAGATAGATCAAAACCACTATGGCAAGCCGGTAGACCCGCCAATCCTTGGGGGAAAAGACATTGACCAGAAAAAGCATCAGAAGGGCCGTCGTGAACAGGAAAGCGAGCCAGAAACCCGTTTTGGCCTGTTTCTGGGCAAAATCATCCCTTTCTTTGAGATACAGGGGCAACAGCCAGCCGGCAAAGGGGAGGAAGGCCAGAGCGGCAAAGTAAAAGCGGTTTTCCTCGCTCATTATCCAGTCCCGGCGGAGGGAGAGCTCACTTTTTACATGTTTAAGGAAGCTCCCTGCCCCCTCGGCCCGCCTTTTCAGGGCTTCTCTGATTCTTTGTATGATGTTCAGTTTCACGACCTTTTCCTTCGGAGAGAGAGGGATTCGAACCCTCGGTACCTAATTGGTACGACGGTTTAGCAAACCGTTCCCTTCGGCCTCTCGGGCATCTCTCCCTGTGCTGAAGTATGGTTGATATACCTGCGTTTTGTACCCCCCCGGCCGGCAGGCTCAGCCATGCGGAGGGTGAGGGATTCGAACCCCCGGAGCTGTTAACTCAACGGTTTTCAAGACCGCCTCTATAGACCACTCAGACAACCCTCCGCAAGCAAATTGAAACAGGCGCAGACATATGTCAAATAAAAATTACTGCTTTGAGGCAATAATTAACCCGGGAAGAAAATGAGCGGCCCGGGAGACCGTTGATCCCCCGGGCCAAATTCAGGAGGTGCCGAATCAAGGAGGAGAAATTCACTTGACAGATACTTTTGTGGCACTTTTTCTGAAAAAGTTACAATGTTTCCTTCCTGAATAAGCCTTGTTCCTGTAAATTGAGGTATGGAATCATAAAACATTTCTCATGGCGTTCGATAATATATTTGAATTCAAGCGGGTAAGTAAAATGAAACTAGATTTTGAAAAAATGGACGGCCTGATTCCTGTAATAGCCCAGGATTACGAAACCGGGGAGGTCCTGATGATGGCTTTCATGAACCAGGAATCCTGGAAGCTCACGAAAGAGACCGGAATTGTCCATTACTGGAGCCGCTCGCGGAACAAGCTCTGGAAAAAGGGGGAATCCTCCGGTAATGTTCAGGAGGTTAAGGAGATAAGAGTGGACTGCGACAACGATTGCCTTTTAATCAAAGTAAACCAGATTGGGGAGGCCGCTTGTCATACAGGATATCGGAGTTGTTTTTTTCGGGTACTGAAGGGAGATGCCGAGGTGATCGATGGCGTCAAGGTCTTTGATCCGGAAAAGGTTTACGGAGGGAGCAAATGAACAGGGATAAACTGAAGCTGGGCATCCCCAAGGGAAGCCTGGAGAACGCAACGATAGAACTGTTTCAGAAGGCAGGCTGGCGCATATCGGTTTCATCGCGGAATTATTTTCCCTCAATAGATGACGGGGAAATCTCCTGCGCCCTGGTAAGGGCTCAGGAGATGGCGCGCTATGTGGAAAGCGGTGTGTTGGACGTGGGGTTGACGGGGCTCGACTGGGTGATGGAAAATGAGTCCGATGTGGAGATTATTTCCGATCTGGTTTACTCAAAGATCAGCACACGGAAGGCCCAATGGGTCCTCGCGGTTCCTGAAAATTCCGACATCAAAACAGTGGAGGACTGCCGGGGGAAGAGGATATCGACGGAGCTGGTCAATTTCACTACCCGCTATTTTAAGGAGCGGAATATCCCCGTTGAAGTGGAATTTTCCTGGGGGGCTACCGAGGCCAAGGTTGTGGAGGGACTTGTGGACGCCATCGTGGAAGTGACCGAAACCGGTTCCACCATCAAGGCCCATGGGTTGAAGATCATTCACACCCTGCTGGAGACCAACACCAAGCTGATTGCCAACAAGATGAGCCTCAAGGACCCCCAGAAACGGAAGAAAATCCAGCAGATCGCCCTGCTGCTCCGCGGGGCCCTTAATGCGGATAATCTGGTGGGCATCAAGATGAACGTTCCAGGTCAGAACCTGGATGAGATCGTTAAGATCATCCCCTGTCTGAACGCACCCACCATATCCCAGCTCTATAACACCGACTGGTTTTCCGTGGAATCGATCATACGTGAAGACGTGGTCCGGGAGATCATACCCCGGCTGATCGAGAAGGGCGCCGACGGCATCATCGAATATCCCCTGAATAAAGTGGTCGGAAAGAACGATACCATAGGGTGATGAGCGATCCCCTGTTTGACATAATCCGCCGCAGGGCGGGGGAGATTTACAGGGATATGGAAAAACCCTCCTTTTATCTCGAAAGAGAGAGGGAGATTGAATGGTCACGGGAACTGATAGGACGATCGGAAGAAGTCCTTTTCGCCGAGTCCCTGATCCGGGAGCGGGGTGGCGTCCTGGGGCATGGTTATCGTCATGCGGATCTGGTGGCGGTTGAGGCCGCCGCTATTGTTTTCTCCGAGAGGGGTTATGATGATCGGAGCCGGCACATCGCCGAAAATGTGCTCATCGCCGGATATCTTCATGACCTGAGACGTTACGAGAAGGAACACCCTCAGAAGGCGGCCCTGGAGGTGGGGGAGATATACCTGTCCCGCCTTTCCCCGAGGGATCTGGGGATCATCACCTTTGCCATCCGTAACCACGAGGCTTTCCGGGAGCATGAACATGTGGAAGACATGGATTACATGCTCTGCGCCGATGCCCTGTACGATGCCGATAAATTCCGCTGGGGACCGGACAATTTCCTCAATACGCTGTGGGATATGGCGGAGAGCCTCAACCTGAGCCTGGAAAGGATCATGAAGGGATATGAAAAGGGAATCGAGGGAATTAAGCGGATTCGATCCACCTTCCGAACGGTTACGGGAAAGGCATACGGCCCCGGTTTCATCGACGCAGGCCTGAAAATCGGGGAAGGGATATACGATCTCTGCCGGAAGGAGCTCTTGTAGAGCGGGAGGGAGCGGTAGAATTGTTTGAAGGGATTTATCATTTTTTAATCTTGCAATCTTGTGCTATACTTTGTACAATAAGGACAAATTTCTTGTGGTTAATGCAGGTTGCAGGAGATGCTGATCGGTGATTAATTGATGAATCCTTCCAATAAAATCAATCACGATTATGGGGAGCATAAGGACAGGATCCTTGTCGTGGATGATGAACCCTCAATCAGGGATGTGATGACCCGCTATCTTTCCGATCAGGGGTATCAGGTCGAGGGGGCGCCGGACGGTCTCATAGCCCTGGAAAAGCTTCATGGAAGCACTTTTGATCTGGTTATAACGGATCTGAAGATGCCCAACCTCGATGGGAGGGAACTGCTGAAAATGATGGCTGAGCAGTTTCCCGATATTCCCAAGCTGGTTCTCACTGGATTGAGTACAGATTCCGATATCATCCTGGCTCTTAAAACAGGCGCTTCGGATTTTATCATCAAGCCCATCATGGATTTCGCCATCCTGCAGCATTCCGTTGAGAGAGCTCTGCAGGTAAAACGGCTGAATGACGATCGCAATCGGTATGTCGAACAGCTGACACAGATCAACGAAATCATCTCCATGCTCAACAAGGGACAGGAATCCGATGAGATATTCCGATCCCTCAACATCACCCTTAAAAAAATCATTCCTTTCAACCGCCTGGCTCTAATGCTCATTGATGATAAAGGGGAGAGTGTAATCACAAAATTGGTAGAATCCGACAGACCTGTCAGGATCAATCCCGGTGACACCTTCTCTCTGGTCAATTCCTCCCTGGTTGATGCCATTCGAGAAAGGGATGTCCTGCTCATCCCGGATCTTGTAAGCTACTATGAGGAGCACGGGCAATCGGTTAAAACCAAGCTTCTTCTGGAAGAAGGCATGCGATCCACGCTGGTGCTTCCTCTGATCATCAACAATCAGACCCGCGGTTTTCTCATTTTCGCTTCGGTCAAACCCCACTTTTTTAATGAGGAGCACATCATCTTCCTGAGATCGATCGTCGGACAGATTTCCCTGAGCATACAGAGGGGTGAACTGCTTGCGGAACTGGAGCTGCATACGAAAAAGCTGGAACAGCTGGTTAAAATACGCACCTTCGAGGTTCTGAAGACCCAAAAGACCACCATTTTCACCCTGAGCCGGCTGGCAGAGGCCCGGGATACCGACACGGGAGAACACCTGGAGAGGATTCGGAAATACAGTGTGCTTATCGCTCAAATAGTGAAGTATTCCGGAGAAGCCAACGATATCAGCAATCAGTATCTGCGCGACCTCTATGACTCCTCCATCCTCCATGATATCGGTAAGGTAGGGATTCCCGACAGCATTCTTTTAAAAGCGGGGCCCCTCACCAAGGAGGAATTCGAGACCATCAAGACTCATACCACCATAGGCTATGATGCGCTCAAAGAAGCCTCGCGGGACCTGGGGGAGGATTCCTTTCTGAACATGGCCATGGATATTACACTGTATCATCATGAGCGCTGGGACGGGCTTGGTTATCCCCGGGGGTTGAAGGGCGATGAGATCCCCCTTTCCGCCCGTATCGTGGCCATTTGCGATGTTTATGACGCCCTGACGACAAGGCGTCCCTACAAAGAGGCCTATACTCATGAGGAAGCTCTGAATATCATGCAGGAAGAGGCCTATCGGTTCGATCCTTATCTTTTTCAAATTTTTCTTGATAATGAAATGGAGTTCAGCAGAATAAGCAAGGAATTCAAGTGAATTCGTAAAAGCATTGGTTCTGAGAGGGAGGATAAGAGACCTCCGGTATTATGCGGGAATAGCTTCTTTAAGCCAGCAATTTATGGACGATCAGACATATTAAGGGAATTACGGAAGGCAATTTTCATGATGAGGCAGAATGTTCAATTCAGATTCGGCGGCCCCCTTACTCCGGTTGTAAAAAAGCTGATGATCATCAACGGGGCGGTTTTCCTCCTGCAGCTGCTTTCAGGTGCCTTCTTTCCGGGATTGCAGTTGGAGCAGGTTTTCGGAATCTCCCATCAGGGGCTTGTCAATGAATTCAAGTTATGGCAGCCCTTTACCTACATGTTCCTCCATGGCGGGTTCTTCCATATTCTAATGAATCTCTTTGCCTTATGGATGTTTTCCGGCGACCTGGAGGAGCTCTGGGGCAGTTCGGCCTTCATGAGCTTTTACCTGATCTCCGGGGTGGGAGCCGGGTTGTTTATCGCCCTGATGAATTTTTTTGCCTGTCAGGAATACGGTGTTTGCAGTGTGCCGACCCTGGGAGCATCGGGAGCCATATATGCCATACTGCTGGCCTATGGCCTTACGTGGCCCAACAGGGAGGTCCTTCTCTATTTTATCATCCCTATTAAAATGAAATATCTCGTCCTAATTTTCGGACTCATCGAGTTCTTCGGCACCTTTTCGGGAGGAGCCCCGGGGGCGACTCAGGTGAGCCATGTGGGTCATCTGGGGGGTATTGTGAGCGGACTGCTTCTCTTCCTGTACCGGCGGAACCGCGGGTCATCGTCGAAAACAGCAGGGGGGCAGAAACCGGGGTTGATTGCAGGGTGGCTTCGCCGAAGAAGGCTGAAGAAAAAACAGGAAGAGATCAATCAGCGCATCGAGGCCAAGGAGATCATAGATGCCCTTCTGACCAAGATCGCCCGCGGGGGCATGAAGTCCCTCACTCCCCAGGAGAAAAAACAGCTTGACTGGGCCCGAAAGCACTATTACCCTGATAACACTGAAACTTTTCATTGACATTTTTGGTTGATATGTCGGCCTTATCGGTCCTCTTCCGGGATTCGGCCGGAAGTGCGGACGCAGAAAGGCCTGTTGCGGGTCGCCGCGCCCCTGGTCGTTGCCGGGTGGGAGGGCCGTTGGGTTTTCCCGCCTTCCGGGAGCGGCTTTCGCGGCGGTACCGGCATTGGTAACCTGGATGTCCCAATAAACATCAAAAAGTGAAATGCTCAATAGAGGTGCTGACATGTATTGGAACAGGGAACTGGAAACCATAGAACGAAAGGATCTGGAACAGCTTCAGCTGAAAAGGCTGCAGGCTGCCCTGGAAGCGGCGATGAACACCCCCTATTACAAAAAGGTTTTCTCGGAAAACCGGGTGGACATCAGCAAGATCAGGACTCTCGAGCATCTGAGGGATCTTCCTTATACCTCAAAGAACGATCTGCGGCTCAGCTATCCCGACGGGATGGTGGCGGTGCCCAGGGCGGAAATAGTCCGCATGCACGCCTCTTCCGGCACCACTGGGAAATCCACGGTTATCTTCTATACGCAAAAGGATCTTGACTCCTGGACGGACCTTCTGGCCCGGAGCATGGCGGCCACCGGGGCCACCCGGGAGGATGTCTTTCAGAACATGATGGGATACGGCCTTTTTACCGGCGGTCTGGGACTGCATTACGGTGCAGAGAGGCTGGGCTGCATGGTCATCCCGTCGTCCACGGGCAACACCATACGGCAGATACAGCTGATACAGGACTTTGAAACCACGGTGATACATATCACACCGAGTTATGCGCTGCACATGGTGGAGGAGATTCAGAAGATGGGGATTGATCCCCGTGACCTGACCATAAATAAAGCCTACCTCGGTGCCGAGCCCTATTCCGAGGCTACCCGGGACAAGATACAGGAACAGTGGGGGATCGAGGCTTACAACTCCTACGGGCTCTCGGAGATGAACGGTCCCGGGGTGGCTTTCGAATGCGTTCACCGGAGCGGGATGCATCTCTGGGAGGACTGCTATATCATGGAGATCATCAATCCGGAAACCGGCGAGGCCCTTCCGGATGGCGAGGAGGGCGAGCTGATCCTGACTCACATAAGCCGGGAGGCCATGCCCATACTGCGTTATCGCACCAGGGACCTCACGAGGATCGTACCGGGCACCTGCGCCTGCGGACGAACACACCGCCGGATTGAGCGGATCAAAGGCAGGACGGATGACATGCTCATCATCGGCGGAGTGAATGTCTTCCCCTCACAGATAGAAACGGTGCTGATGAATATACCCGAGGTGGGTAACAACTATCAGATCGTACTGGACCGCGTGAAGAATCTCGACAGGATCATCATCAAGGTGGAGCTTTACTCAAAGATGTTTCACGGGGACATGAAGGAGCTGGAGACGTTGAAGAAAAAGGTTGTAGACGAGCTGCGGGCTCTCATCGTGGTCAATCCCAAGGTGGAACTGTTGGAGCCGGGTTCCCTGCCGCCCAGTACAGGCAAGGCCGTCAGGGTCATCGATAACAGAAAGATTTAGGGAGGTAGCCATGCCTTATCAGGTATCCGTTTTTGCTGAAAACAAGCCGGGCAAGATCGAGAGAATCACCAAGGTCCTGGCCGAAAAGAAGATCAATATTCGGGCTGTTACAATTTCCGATTCCGGGGATTATGGAATTATCAAGCTGCTGCTGGACAGACCTGAAGACGGATGCGAATTCTTGAAAGAGCAGGGAATTGCGGCAACCCTGAAGGATATAGTGGCCGTTACCATCAAGGATCAGCCCGGAGGGCTTCATGAGGCGGCCGCTGTCCTCAACGACAGCGGTGTGAATGTGGAGGATGCCTACGGGTTTATGGTCAAGAGCCGCGAGAGTGCCGTCTTCGTGTTTCAGGTGGAAAATCCCAGGAAGGCGGAAAAGATCCTTCAGGACGCCGGCTTCGGCGTCATGACGGAAAAGGAACTCTATTTGCTTTAGAAGCGGGAGGAGATAAGATGAAGAGATTACTGACCGTTATTCTGGGATTGCTGCTGGCGTCGATGCTGAGCGCACAGGAGCCGGCCCCCAAGCGGGATGTTCTTGTGAAGAAGTGGTTCAAAAATTACAACACCTATATCATCAGGTGCAAGGGCTATCCCAAGGAGGGAACGGGGGGTATTGCCCGGACGGGATCGGCCAAGGAGGCGGCTCTGTTGAACGCCCAGGTGCTGGCCCGGGAGATCTTCACTGATGCTGTTGATGTTATTAAAAGCGGCAGGATTGTGGAGTATAAGCTTCAAAAGGATTATGTGATTATCACCTATGAGGTTAAGAAGAAGGGATTGAAGAAATATCTGAGGAAAAAGGGATGATCTCCCGCGAAAGGGCTTTAGAACTGCTGCACAAACATGTTAAAAACGAGAATATGATCAAGCATTCCCTGGCCTCAGAGGCGGTGTTGAGGGCTCTGGCCAGGGAGCTGGGGGAGGACCCAGATCGATGGGGCCTGGCCGGTCTACTCCACGATGTGGACGTCGAAATAACCAATGCCGACCTGACCGTGCATACGAAGGAGGCGGTCACCATTCTCCGGGGAGAAGATGTGGATGAGGAGATCATCGAGGCCGTGAGGCTTCACAACGAGGTAGCCCATCCCGGTGAGAAGAGAAGCACGAAATTTCAGCATGCCCTGGCGGCAGGAGAAACCGTTACGGGGCTCATCACCGCCGCGGCTCTGGTTCTACCGGAAAGGAAGATTGGGCTGGTGAAGGTTAAATCCGTGGTAAAACGTATGAAGGAGAAGGCCTTTGCGCGGACGGTTAACCGGGAAAACATCCTGGAGTGTGAAAACCTTGGTCTTGATATCAACCGCTTCGTGGAGATTTCTCTGAAGGCGATGGGGGAGATAGCGGACGATCTGGGCCTATAGTCTACCGGAATGACGATCGGGTTTCATGGAGGACTCCCTTCACCCCCTTTATGCCTTAGCCGTTTAAGGGACCCAATTCTGTATTAAAAAAACTTTTTACCCGCCCGAAAATAGAGTATACTCCATAATATGAGGTGCTATATGAAAAGGATCGGATTGGCGATAGCGCTCCTGGGGCTGCTAACCCTGATGTTCCGCTGTGATCAAAAGGAGCTTTTTGATCTTGCAAAGAACGGTGTGACCCTGATTTACGCCGTTACTACGGATGCAACGAACGCCTGTCTGCTGATTTCCGATGGCAAGGAGTATTATAAGGAGTTTACTCTCTCACCCATTCCGGCTTCACCTGTTCCGGACAGGGTCTATGCGGACCGGAATCGGAACGTATTCGTACTGGTTTCCAGTAATAAAATTGTATATTTCACGAAGGATAAGGATCCCGGCCGGGAATGGGGATCTCAGGCCTTTTCGTATATGCCGGTTGATATCACTGAGGATGGACAATCCACAATGATACTTTTTAGCAATTACATCGATCCCCTCTACAGCTATAATGATGGTTCTTACACGTGGTCATCCCGTGGTAAAACCATGTCGGCAGGGAACACTCCCGCCAGACTCTGTTATGACAGATCCTCTGGTCAGGCCTTCCTGCTGTCGACCGGATCAAGCCTGTATGTATATAATATCAATAACATGCCTCAGGCTGCGGCGGCAACGCCGGATTATACCTTCAGCAGCATAACCTCTCCCTTCTATTTCAGCTATGCCAGCGGTGTTTTTAACGTCGGAAACAGCAATTATTATTATGCCGGTACCGCAGGATCTTTGATTCCTCTGAATGCATCGGCGCTGCCTTCCGCCGTTTCCTATGCTGCGACAGACGGTGGTGTCTATGCCGGGGTGAACAGTCCCAACCTCAATCTTGAAGCCCTGGAAGCGGGTAATTTCGCTGTCAAAAAGACCCTCCCTTCAACGATAGGGCAGATAGTTATGGCTCCCCTGAACAGTCATGCCCTGGCTGTAGGGATATCAGCTTCCACTATGGATGACGGCCTCTACGTTTATGATACTGAAACAAATGTGTTGACCAAGCTTCTCTCAAGGCCGATATACGCCCTTTATGTGCGATAGCCGGATGGATCATTGCGAATCCGGATTCCTCGAGTTTCAGTAATATCCCTCCTCTGAGATGTGTTGAAATAGTTCTTTACAAAATGGCGGATTGAAAAAACCTCATCTCATAAATGGTGACCGATGATAAAGACTCAAATGAAATTGAACATTCCCGGAGACAGGCTGAAGACTGTCCGGGGGATTGTAAAAACCCTTTCCGAAAAGGGATTTGAATGTTATCTGGTGGGAGGATCGGTGCGAGACCTCCTGCTGGGAAGACCAGTCTATGACTATGACTTTGCGACTAACGCCCGCCCGGAGTTAGTGAAAGGGCTTTTTCGCCGTGTGATCCCTACCGGGATTAAACACGGTACCGTTTCGGTTCTGATGGGGGGACGGACGTATGAGGTGACGACATACCGAGCTGATGGCAAGTATGTTGACGGTCGGCGTCCCGATACGGTCACTTTCTCTGAAACCCTGGAAGAGGATGTTAAACGGAGGGACTTTACCATAAACGGTCTGGCCTACGATATGCTCAGGGAAGAATTGATCGATTATATCGGGGGTGTTGAGGATATATCACGAAAGATCATCCGTACGATCGGCGAACCGATAGACCGATTCAGTGAGGATGGCCTCAGGCCTTACAGAGCATGCCGTTTTGCGGCGAAACTGAATTTTACCATCGAGGAAAGGACTCTTCAGGCGATCACGGAGACACTGGATATCGCCCGTCTTGTCTCATCGGAGAGGGTCAGGGAGGAGCTCATGAAGCTCCTGGAGGCGGATAAACCATCGGAGGGCCTGGAGTATCTCAGAATCTCCGGTCTAATGGATATCTTCCTGCCGGAACTTTCCCGTTGCCATGGCGTGCTCCAGAACAAGTATCATCTCTACGATATTTACTATCATAGCGTCTATTCCTGTGATGCCGCGCCTGCAGACCGTCCCCTGATCCGCCTGACAGCCCTTTTACACGACTTGGGAAAGCTGCCTACCAGAAGAGAGGGGGCTGATGGCGATTATACCTTTTACAATCACGAGGTCCTGGGTACTCGGATGGCCCGAAAGATCATGCAGCGCCTCAAATTTTCCAATGAAGATATCGCCCATGCAACAAACCTGATCAATAACCATATGTTCCATTATATGCCGGAGTGGACGGATGGGGCTGTTCGACGGTTCATGCGCAAAGTGGGCGTTGAAAATCTCGAAGATGTTTTTCTGCTGCGGAGGGCTGACCGTGAGGGTAACGGTATGAGGGGGGGACTGCCGGCTCCCATCGGTCAGCTGAGAAAGCGAATCGAAAAGATCATCGAGGATGAAAATGCCATAACAGTGCGTGATCTGGATATTAATGGACATGTCATTATGGAGGAGTTCGGGATACAGCCAGGTCCCATGATCGGTAAAATCCTCAATGAGCTTCTGGAAATGGTTCTGGATGAGCCGGAGAAGAACAACAGGTTGCTGCTTGTTGAGAGGGCAAAGGATATTTTTCTTAGGGAGTCGCAAGGGAGTTCGTAAACTTGAGAAATTGATTACTGATTCCACCAAGGCTCTGACCCCTTTATATACCCCCCATTCCAAACCACTCCCTTCCGTACTCCAGCAGCCTGTCAACCCTCTCCACCAAAGTATTCC
>CALCJG010000097.1 GCA_937967705.1 uncultured Spirochaetia bacterium | reverse complement strand
GTGGCGTTGTTCGCAAGGGGCCAGGATCCGGTGGCCTGGCTACGAGACGTGTTGGTAGAGAGGGTTGTGCTCAGATTGACACGGTCGATGTCTCCGGGCCGCACCTCCGTCAGCAGTTTTTCCAGCGCCCCGTTGATCGAATTGAGCAGATTGCTGTGATCGGTTGCCACCTTTGCAGAGGCCATGACTCCTTCCGTACCGATTACCACACCATCCGTATGCGTCCCCCCCACGTCCAGACCGAGAAACATGGTCATCACCTCACAAATTGGGATCACTGCCCGGCAGTCCTTCCCATAATTCAACCTGATAATTTCTGACGGACCCGCGGAAAAAGTATCTCTCCTGGAAGGCTTTATTGTCAAGGAAGATATTGCTTTTCGCCATTCCCCGGGATAAAATCCCCGGGGGTATGGATGGAAATTAATAATTATCTCTTGACAGCGGGATTCAAAACTGTTACAAAGCGCATGTCCCTGCCAGACTGCGGGAACCCGCCAAGGCAGCCAAACCCGGCATGTTGGGAAAATCAAACTTTTAGGAGGATTTCATGAACATCAACAAGGCTGTGGATAAAAAATATGAAAGCATGAGCCTTAAGGAAATCGCCAATGCCCCTGTGGACGCCCTTCAGGGTGTGAGCGAAGGTGACGCAAAACTCCTGGCCGAGGCTTTCAACGTCAAGACGGTCAAGGATCTGGCCAATCTGAAATATGTAAAATGGGCCCAGGCCATCGTGAACCTGGCGGATACCGAAGAATAATTGACACCATCTTTCAGCGGAATCAATAGCACCAAAAAACCGCGGCATCAAAGCCGCGGTTTTTTCAATTCAGCTGGTCCTTCAATGCAGGGGAATCCAGGAGCCTGATTTGAGGGTTATTCCCGGCAAAGTACTGCCGGGACCAGTCATTTGGGAAAAGAACGACCGGGCGTCCCTGCTCGTCCATCCCCTGGGTAGAACCGTAGGGCAGGCCCTCCTTCAAGTCCTCCAATACCAGGGGGGCTTCGAGCCATCGGAGGACCGTCCAGGGCATCATCTCCAGCCTTGATTCCGCCCCGTATTCGTCCCTGAGGCGGTACTGGAGCACCTCGAATTGCAGCGGCCCCACAGCCCCCAGAAGAGGCAGGGTCCCGCGATTCTCCCGGAGCTGGAAGGCCTGCACGATGTCCTCCGCCAGGAGATGATCGAATCCCTTTCGAAAGGACTTGTAGCTTGAAGAGACCACATTGCTGATATAGGCGAAACACTCCGGAGCGAAGCGGGGTATCTCATCATAAACGATCCCCGGATCGGAACTGATGGTGTCCCCCACCCGGAAGGGCGTATTGGTGACGAATCCCAGTATATCCCCGGGATAGGCCTCATTGAGGGTTTCCCGTTCCCGCCCGAAGACGTTGTGAACGCTCCCCAGCCGGATCTCCCTGCCCAGCCGGGAGTGGAAAACGGTATTATCCCTCTGATAGCGGCCCGAGCAGACCCTGGCGAAAACCATCCTGTCCCGATGCAGGGGATTCATGTTCGTCTGCACCTTGAATACGAAACCCGAAAAGGCGGAATGATCCAGAGGGACCAGCCCCTCAGCGGTGGACCTGGGAGCGGGTCCCGCCGAGAAGTCCAGGAAACCCTTCAGCAGAAGTTCCACTCCGAAATTATTGGCCGCGCTCCCGAAGAAGACGGGGGTCGTCTGCCCTTTCAGCACCTCTTCCCGGTCAAAACCCCCGTGGGCCCCGTCCAGCATGGCGAGCTCTTCTACGATCTCATCGTATACCGATTCATTCAGGATTTCCCGAACGAAGGGGTCGGAGAGGTTGTGTACGGAAACCGGCGCCCGGTACGCTCCCCCGGGTACCCTCTCAAAGAGATGGACCTCCTTCTTCAGCCGGTCATAGACTCCCTTGAAGAAGGGACCGTTCTCCAGCGGCCAGTTGACGGGATAGGCATGCAGCTCAAGCACCTTTTCCAGCTGATCCACCAGCTCCAGGGGGGACAGGCTCGGCCGGTCCAGCTTGTTCATAAACGTGAAGATGGGGATGCCTCGCTTGCGGCAGATCTCGAAGAGCTTTCTCGTCTGGCTCTCGATGCCCTTACCGGCGTCTATCACCATGATAACGCCGTCCACGGCCATCAGCACACGGTAGGTATCCTCCGAAAAGTCCTTATGACCTGGGGTGTCCAGCAGGTTAAGCCGGTAATCCTGATATTCGAACTGGAGCAGGGTCGAGGATATGGAGATCCCCCGTTTTTTTTCCAGCTCCATCCAGTCCGACGAGGTCTCCCGCTGTTTTTTCTTTGCCGTGACGGAACCGGCCAGCTCGAGCGCCCCTCCGTAGAGGAGAAGTTTTTCCGTCAGGGTGGTCTTTCCCGCGTCGGGATGGGAGATGATGGCGAAGGTGCGGCGGCGCGATATCTCCCGGTTTAAATGATCGTCCATGTCCATAGTACCCGTCTCGATGGGTTTGATACGGCGGTGCTGTCGAAGCGGCTTCGGCTCATCACCCCGCTTCTTTAACAGCGAACCAATGTCCACCGCACGGTGTTTTTGTCAAGGGGAAAGTGATGAAGCAGATGCGGTTCAGACGAAAAAGCAGGTCATCGCGATGAGCAGCTGTGCCGGCGCGTAGAGGGCCCAGGTTATGACCGTGCTCTTGGGTATGGGGAAGATAAAGGCGTTCACGGCCAGCACGATGTCTGAGAGGGTAAAGGTAACGGCACCCACAACGGTAAGCAGAGACCGGGGATTGACCCCGCCGTTCAGGCTCCCGAAGGCAAGGAAGAGCATGAGCGAGATCATGAGCATGTACATCAGAACAGGGATCTTGTACTTATGGAGCTTCCCCCGAAAGCGGCCGAAACCGGCGGCAATGATCAGCAGCAGGACCAGTCCGATACCGGCATTCCAGGGCTGGAAGCTGTAATTCAGCGAAAAGGCACAGATGTAGCTGATGTGCGCCATCAGGAAGAAGAGGAGACCGTTAAAGAACTTGCTCACCTCTTCGATCATCAGAATGGTATCCCCCACCAGGGAGAGCATCAGACCCAGGAGAATGAGGAAGGAGTAAGACTCCAATCCCCGCATTTTGATTGATAGGAGCACGAAGAGAATCACGCTCATCGTTATCAGCGGTGTAAATATGTATTTCAGCACCAGGGTGCGGCGGAAGGAAAAATATTCCCGGAGCACGAAAACGATTCCGAAGACGGCCAGCAGCAGCTTAAAATAGGGTATGGAGAATATTCCCGCCATGCATCAATCCTTCTTGTCCTTTTCATTCTTTTTCGGGTCTGCCGGATTTTTCCTGTCCTTATCGAAGAAGTCCGACAGCTCCCTGAGCATCTCCGGTTTGAACTCGGAGCTGACAGCGGCGATGTTTTCCTCCTGGATTTCCTCGTAGATTTCCTTTCGGTGAACGGTTATCCGCTTGGGCGCCTTGATCCCGAGTTTGACCTGATCGCCCTTGATGTCGATGATCACGACCTCGATCTCATCGCCGATCATGATGCTTTCATTGACCCTTCTGGCTAATACCAACATGGCCTGCCCCTCATCCTTTTTTGGCGGATCGTTTTTTTATCTCGTCGATGATCCGGTGCCGCACGGTGTACTTTTCACTCAGGGAGATGGCCTGCCGCCCGGTCCTCTTCTCGGGATTGACGATGACGGGCCCCTGAAGGTTGGCCGTCATATCGGAAGGATTGGCGGGGATGGTTACAATTGCGAAAACCAGGAGCTCTTCCGGGTCGGCCGCTCCGACCGCCTCCATGTCCGTGGATGAGATCACCAGTTCGTACTCCCCCATGAAATCGATGGGCTGGATGATGACGAAGGCTAGATCCTTTTCATCCAGAGACTGAAGCCATTTAAAAGGGGAGTTGTCGGCGGAATCCATGATCACGAATTTTTTTGAATCCTCGAAACCGAGAATCCCGTCGGGAAAATCCACGACCTGTCTCTCATCCACTTCTCTGTCCCCGAAGGGCTTTGTTTTAATCACGATTCCCAATTCGCAGCTCCTTATGCAATGAGAAAGTAATAATCCCGCGAAAAGCGGTGTTAACGTGAGGTTCGACGCAACCATAGCAGAAGGCCCCTTAACCCGGACCCTCCATCCACTCTACGACAGGGACCGAAAAAGGGAAACACTTTTTTATCCTGCTTCCCCTCGGGGCCATAATAAAGGGCCCCTGATCCCTCATCGGGTATCAACAGGCCCTTTCCACGGCATTTCCATCCTATTCCTATCTGAGGAAATCCATCAGGGTGGCTTTTATGGTCTTGGCCCCCACGGACAGCGCATACTGATGAACGCTCTCCAGCCATTTGAAATTCATTATCGTCTCGGCGTAATCGATCCCCTCGCTCTTCGAGATCAGCTCCATCACATTGGTCTTCTCAAACTCGCCCCGCTTGCTCAACTCCTCGATACGGTTTTCCTTGGCCCCCACGGCGGAGATGTGTCTCAGCACGTTGTCCAGTGCCATGTCCAGAAGTCCCAGGTCTTTGCCTCCGACGACCTCCTGATCGCCGCGAACCAGGTCGTCCCGCAGCTGAATGACCATCTCGAAGATGGACATGCCGTCCACGGTTACGGTGGGGTCCAGGTTGTTGGGGGGCTCGGGATAATCCGGGTTGATGAGCCCCAGGTCTTTAAGAACCGTCCCGCTTCCCATGTCTTCCAGCCATATCTGATGAGGTGCGGAGGTCTCCAGCCGGATATTGTCCTTCATACCCTTGGCCGCCTTGAGACGCAGCCCGGCGTTGTTGATCTTCTCTATGATATCTTCCAAACGGTCGCCCGCGGAGATGTTGATCTCCTTGCCGTCTATCTTGATCTTCTGGTTGGTCTCGACGACGTATTCGCCCCGGTCCTTATTGGATGTGATGATCTGGTTGGTCGCCCAGAAGACCTCATTCCCCGGTATGTTCACGTCGAGGTATTCTCCCTTGGCCACTTCGCGCATCACCTTGCCGATGTTGCCCCGGTACTCCACGCCGATCATCGCGTCGCCCTGGTTGCCCGCCGTCAGCGTCTGGTAAATGGCAACGAAGGGATTGGGATTGTCCTCCGTGCCCGTATGATGACCGCCGAAAATGGGTTTCCCCGTGGCGCTTCGCGTGTTGGCGATGGTCACTAGCTCTTCGAGAAGCTGGTTGATTTCCGTGGCGGCCGCCTCCTTCCGCTCGAAAGAGGTGTATATGCCATGAGCCCCCTGCACCGCCAGGACTCTGAGACGCTGGAAGATTCGCGTTACGGACTGAAGCGCCACATCCATCTCATCGAGGCGCGACTTGCTCTCATCGGCGTTCTTAAGATACTGGTCGATCTCCGTAAGCCGCGTCCGGTAGAGCATCTGATTGGTCGTGGCGATGGGGTTGTCCCGGGGGAGCCGTACATTCTTGCCCGTGGCCAGGCTCTCCTGAATATCGTTCATATCCGACTGATGCCGGTTGAGATTGTATATCATGGTGTTATTGATCATCTGATTGGTCACACGTTGCATGGCTTATACCCCCAGCCTTATTATGGTTTCGAGCATCTTGTCCACCATGGAAACCACCCGCGCCGATGCATTGTATCCGTGCTGGAAGCTTACCATGTTGGCCATCTCCTCATCCAGGTTGATCCCCGATACGGATTCCCGAAGATTGGTCAAATTCTTCAGGAGGGTCTCCTGATTCCTGATCCGGTCCTTGGCCTCCTCGCCCTGCGTCCCGACCCGGGCTATCAGGGCGTTGTAGTACTCGTTGAAGGTGGTGTTGGAGTCGATCATCGCGTTCTTGTGACGAAGATGGGCCAGCCGCAGGGCGTTCGACCCGTCCCCTATCCCGTTACTCTTGTTGAAATCCCCGGTTCCGCCGATATCCTTGCCCTGGGCGGCGGCGATCTTGTCGGCATCCCCCATCACCTCCTCCGAAACCGTTATGTACGATGCGGGATTGTACTGCGGGGTGATCGTCACATGTTCCCGGTCCGGAAGAAATTTTACGATGTCGTTCACCCTGTGGTAATCGAAGGCCCCCTGGGGTCCGCTCTGCTTGAGTATCCCCGTCAGCCCCGAGAGAAACTGCCCGTCGTCCTCCAGGTGCCGTATCATGAAGTTCTTGTTGTCATTGTCCTTTGATATGGTGGCCTTGAGCGCCAGCTGTCCGTTGTGATTGATGTAGGCCACGACCCCCGACTTGGTGTCGTTGATCTTCTTGATGACCGTAAGCACCGTGTCGCTGGGAGCGTAGGTGACGTTGACCTCCATCTCCCGCTCGTCGTTGGTAACCAGGGTCAGGGTTCCCTTTATTCCGATGGCGGCGGAGGCGTCCACCTTGTTGTTGCCCGAAACCTTGTAACCCGCGGTCACATCGGCATACCCGTCGTTGTTCAGGTCGTGATTTCCCTCCACATTGTCGCTGATCATGACGTGTTTGAAGAAGTTGACGTTCGTCTCGCCCCTCTTGCCGAAACCGTCCCGGTGCACCTCGTTGGTCAGATCGCTCAGGTTGATCGCGAAGGCGTTCATGTCGTTGATGTTGTCCCTCAGAATCTTGTCCCGCACCTCAAGGAGCCCTGTGAGCTCTCCGCCCTTGAGGGTCACATGGGTCCCGGTATCCTTCCAGACCACGCTGTAATATCCCTTGTTCTCGGGATTCATCTTGGCCTCCAGGGGCCGGAAAATCTCGCCCTGCACCAGGTTTTCCCCGCTGATGTAGACGATCAGCTCATTCTTGTCCGAGCGCCCCACGGACACGTTGACGAGTTCCGAGAGCTTCTCAATGAGGGCGTCCCGGCGGTCCTTCAGATCGTTGGGGCTGTCCCCCAGGGCCTCCGATTTCATGATCCGCTCATTCAGATCCCTGATGTCCCTGGCGTAGAGGTTGATCTGATTGACCCGGTGGAAGACCTGGCGGTTGGCATCCTGCTGCAGATCGTAGAGCTGACGATAGAGCTGACGGACATCGTTGGTGAGGTTGACGGCTTTCTCCTTCACCACCTCCCTGGTGGAACGCTCCTCGGGGTATTTGGAGAGTTCCTCCCAAGCCCTCCAGAGTTCGTCCAGCCTGGTCCTCAGGGAGCGGTCCGAAGGCTCATTGTAGACCATCTCAATCTGATAGATGAAATCGTTCTTGGTCTTCCAGTAACCCATGACATCCTTTTCCGTGGCGATTCGGTCATCGATGAACTCGTTGCGAATCCTCTCTACGGTGGCCACGGCGGCCCCCTGCCCTATGTTGCCCGGCGTATTGGAGCGGTTGAGCGCCGGGACATAGAGGGGATCGGCGGAGCTGATAATCGCCCGCTGACGGGAATACTCCTTGTTTTCGGCATTGGAGATATTGTGCCCCACGACGTGAAGCGCCTGCTGATGGGCCATAAGCCCCTTCTTGCCGATCTCGATTCCCATAAACGTTGAGTTCATATCGCCACCCCTAAGCCATTTTATTGAAGATCATGGGATTGGCCACCTTGGCCTCCTCCACACCCCTACTGCTGTATCCCGTCCTCAGAGAGACGGTGCTCCTCAAGCCGGAAAGGAGCATATCAAAAAACTCCATGTTGTCCCGCATGAGCTTTTCATTGGTTTCATTGAGCCCCGCAAGACGCATGAGTATTCGTTTCAGATCGATGCCCAGAGAAAGGAGCCTCTGGCTCGAATCCTCGTTCATCGACTGCACTACGTCTTTCAGGGTTATTTCTCTCGGAAGGTCATCCAGGCGGTTCATGACACGGTAGTTTTCAATCTGCGTCTGCCGCGCCGTCTCCAGATGGGAGACGTTCTCCAGTATCTCTTCCTGTTCCCGGGACAGCCTTTCCAGCTTCTTCCCGTCCCGGGCCAGGATGGCATCGCTCTTCTCCTCCTCGAGGGCGGAAAGGCGCGTATAGAGATCTATCTGCTTCTTCAGTATGCGTTCTATTTCTACAACGGGATTAATCATAGTCCCCTCCCTGGGATCATTAAGCATCCTGCTTTTTCTCAGTTATAATTATCGGCTAATTCCGGCACTCTTTTAGGACTTT
>CALCJG010000096.1 GCA_937967705.1 uncultured Spirochaetia bacterium | reverse complement strand
TGGGTCGCTCGAAACTCGCCGCAGTCACTCCGCTTCGCTCCGTTTGGTGCGGCTCGGACAGTCGAGATGCAATGCCGTCGGGGCGACTGGCCGGTCGCCCCGACGGCCGGCATGAAATAACTTTTTGATTGTCAAATTACTGAAGGGTATTGTAGAATAGCCTGCCCGGCAGCCCGGGAGATTCGCCAAATCCTTTGATATGTGTTGACTATGGGCATAGCCGAAGATCTGATTATCATCATCGTGGTGGGTTTAATCGCCGGTTTAATCGCCAGTAAACTGAGGATACCCCCCATCATCGGTTACATCATCGCAGGGATCGCGATTGGTCCTTACACCGGAGGATTTACGGTTTCCGATATCCCCCGCATAGAACTGCTTGCGGAGATAGGAGTCGCCCTGCTCCTCTTTTCCATCGGTCTCGATTTTTCCTTCAGGGAATTAAAATCAATAAAGGCCGTATCGCTGATAGGAACCCCCTTGCAGATTCTGATATTGATCGCCTTCGGTTATGGGCTCGGGCGGTTTTTTAATATGCCGGTTAAGGACTCCATCGTTCTGGGGATGGTGATATCCCTTTCGAGCACCATGGTTGTCTTAAAAACCCTGATGAGCCGCGGTTTGATCGGAACCCTCTCCAGCAAGGTCATGATAGGGATACTGATCGTTCAGGACCTGGCGGCCATACCCCTGATGCTGATCATCCCCAACATTCAGTCGCTCGGGGGCAATATCATCCCGCTGTTTCTCATACTGCTGAAGGCCATACTTATTCTGGCCGCCATTGTCTTTATCGGGATGAGGATTATCCCCTGGTTTTTGAAGATCATAGTGAACCTGTATTCCCGGGAGCTCTTCTTGATCACCATTACGGCCATCGGGCTGGGGATAGGCTACCTGACCCATTTGATGGGGCTGTCTCTCGCTTTCGGCGCTTTTATCGCGGGGATGGTCATCAACGAATCGGACTACAGCCACCAGGCGTTGAGCGATATCATACCTCTTCGGGATATCTTCGGTCTGGTCTTTTTCTGTTCCATCGGCATGCTGGTAAACCCGGTTTTCGTCTATCAGAACCTTTCGCTTGTTATCGTCCTGGTTCTGATAATCGTACTGGCCAAGATTGTCGTCTTTTCGGCCCTCAGTGCCGCTTTCAGGTACTATAATATCATGCCTCTCGCCCTGGGTCTCGGCCTGGCGCAGATAGGGGAGTTTTCGTTCGTTCTGGCCCGTACGGGTCTGAAAAGCAATATCATCGATGCGGATTTCTATACGTTGATCCTATCGGTATCCATTATCACCATGATCGTTTCGCCGTTCCTGTCCCTGCTGGCATCGCCGCTCTATTCTCTGAAAAGGAGATATTTTAAGCACGAGGAATTCCAGTCCATCAACCTGCCTGATCAGGGATTAAAGCGTCATATCGTTATAGCCGGGGGCGGTCGTGTGGGTCATCAGATCGCCTCGATATTCAGCAGCCTGGAGTATCCTTTCGTCATCATAGAGCAGGATTTCCGGAGATTTGAAAAATCTAAAAACGCCGGGTACCCCGTCATTTACGGGGATGCCGCTCAGGAAACGGTTTTACAGACGTCGAATCTTGACAGTGCGCGCCTGATGATAATAACCATACCCCTTATCACCACGGCCAGGGAAATAGTCAGTTTTGCGATGAGGGTTAACAGGGATATTAGAATAATTGCAAGAGCCGATGAGCTTTCCAGCGTCAGGGAATTGTTCGACATGAATATATTCGAAGTGGTCCAGCCTGAATTCGAGGCAAGTCTTGAAATAATCCGTCAATCCCTCATGGCCCTTGATGTTCCCCTGACAAAGATATACAGTTTTACAGATTCGGTAAGGCGTAAAAAATACAATGACAATAAAATCGATGTGCTGGATCAGTCCCTGCTGTCGGGATTAAAGAAAACGCCTTTCCTCCTGGAGATGGACTGGCTGGAGATTAATATAAATAGCAGGTTGATTGGTAATTCGGTCGGTACTCTTGCAATACGTTCCAAAACCGGTATTTCCATTGTCGGCGTTCTCCGCAACGGAGTACTGATGCCCAACCCGGACGCGGATTTTGTTTTTTTGGAAAAAGATTATATTGCTATAATCGGATTGCCGGAAAATAAAGCTTTATTCGAAAACACATTTATGTGATGATTGCCGTATAATTCTAAAATGGCGGTTAGATATGAGAAAGATAATCATTCCCATTCTGGCTTTGTCGGTTGTTGTTGCAGCTTCCGTGCAGGTCAGCTCCCGATCCAGAGGCGCGGTCACCAAAGGGACGGTTTATGTTCCGGTCTATTCTTCAATTTATCACAGTGACCTTAAGTGGGAGTTCAGCCTTGCGATTACCCTGAGCATCCACAATGTCGACCCGAAGAACAAGATTGTCATTACATCCATAAATTACTACAGTTCATCAGGTAAATTGATACAGGATCATCTGGCGGGCAGACAGCTGGAATTAAAACCCCTCGAAACCTATAATCTGGGCATCAAGGCGACGGATACCCGGGGAGGAATCGGGGCCAATTTCATAGTGAGATGGCAGTCTTATTCCCGGGTCAATAAGCCTC
>CALCJG010000095.1 GCA_937967705.1 uncultured Spirochaetia bacterium | reverse complement strand
CCCCTTTATGTTGTGGCAACAGATCTCTATTCCGGAGCAGCTTATGTCTTTAACAGTGGGAATCTTCTCGAAGCCGTGAGGGCGAGTATCTCTATTCCTGGAGTATTGATCCCGGTAAAATACAAGGATACCCTCCTGGTAGACGGAGGTGTTGCCAACCCCCTGCCTGTCGATGTTCTTAAGAAGCAGGGCTGTGGACTTACTATTGCCGTCAATCTACACCCTACTGTTTATAAGAATCGACTGAAAAACATCGTGAAGAAAATAATCAAACGTGATAATTACCACGATGGAGCATCCGGTGTGACGATAATTCAGGACGAAGATCTTCCGACGACCTCTCCTTCGGGAAACGGCAGCAGGGAAAAGTGGTTTAAGTCACTTGAAGCCTGGTTCGCACCGGGAAAAAAGAAGGAGAAGGAAACCATTCCTAACATATTCGCCATCATAGCCCAATCCATCGATATCATGGAATACATGAACACCATGTTGACCCTGAAATTCTATTCCCCCAGTGTGCTGATTCAACCGGATCTTCTGAATATACCCACACTCGATTTCACTCAC
The DNA here is from genome assembly GCA_937967705.1 of uncultured Spirochaetia bacterium. GTDB lineage: Bacteria > Spirochaetota > UBA4802 > UBA4802 > JAGODF01 > CALCJG01. Next base: position 3,385 of record CALCJG010000095.1, on the reverse strand, counting down.
AGCGCAAGGGCTCTCATGGAGGGGCATCAGGCCTGTCTTCGCGAACGCATGACTCTCAAGAGGAAAATACAGATGTGGGTTTAAGGAAATGCTTGTTATGATTAAGGAAGAACAGCTGCAACAGCTTCGGGAAAACATCGGTGACTGCAGGAGATGCAAACTCGCTGCAACACGAACTCACATCGTCTTCGGGGAAGGAAATCCTGAGGCCAGGGTCATGTTCATCGGGGAGGGCCCCGGAAGAGATGAAGATATTCAGGCAAGACCCTTCGTCGGCAGGGCAGGAGTTCTGCTTACTGCCATAATCGAAAAAGGGATGCTCCTTATGAGGGGGGATGTTTATATAGCCAATGTTGTTAAATGCCGTCCGACAGTGGATCTTGCTTTTCAGCGTGACCGTCCACCGGAACCCGATGAGGCTGATGCCTGCGGTGTGTTTTTAAAAAAACAGATCGAGATCATCAGACCCGATGTCATAGTGACTCTCGGCAATCCATCGACGAAGTTTCTTCTTAAGACAAGTCAGGGGATTACTAAAATCAGGGGGACCTGGTTCCAGTATGAGGGCATTCCTGTCATGCCGACCTATCACCCTTCTTATGTTCTGAGGAATGGCGGGGACAACAGTCCCCTGAAGAAAGAGGTGTGGGAGGATATCAAACAGGTCATCGCACGTCTGGAGGGAAAATCTATTAACATCGAAGAGGATAGACAGAAAGAAAAGACTACGGTCCTTGACAGTCTTTCAGAAAAGAACACCCCCCACAAAAAAAAGGATGATGTTCAGGGAACCCTGTTTTAATATGAGATATATTCTGCAAAACATTTATTTTGTCACCCGCGATCTATTAAAAAGGATACCGCGTGTCTTTCTGTCAAGCTTCGGCATCATCTTCCTCATAGCCGGTGTCGTTCTCTTTTCCTCCTTCCGAAAGGCCGTCAGGGATTATATGGAGCAGCGCATCTTCGGAAAACTGAGTATCAATGAAATAATGATTACCCCCGTGCAGACCTCGGGCAGTCTGAATCTTACGGCAACTGCTGTCTCAAGTCATGCTATTGATAACAGGAAGGTGAGAAGTATCCAGTCTATGAAGAATCTTGGTGAGGTATACCCTGTCATGCGTTTGAATTATCCCTCTATCCTATCTGTAGGAATGTTCGGACGTTACATGAAAACCGACATCCTCATCAGCGGTGTCCCCAGGGAGTTCTTCCGTCTTACGAAGAGTAACTGGAGAAAATTCCGTGACAGTCCCGACATCCCCGTAATCATACCCTATTTCGCTCTGGATCTTTATAATAATTTTGCCGTTGTTAACGGTCTTCCGGAAATGAGTGAAAAAATGCTCACCGGCTTTACGATGGACCTGATAATAGGCAGTTCCTCGTTCAGCGAGAGCAGGACACAGTTCCGATACAGGACCAGAGTTTTCGGATTCACGCCCAGGATATCATCAACCGGCATACTTGTTCCTCTTGATTTTCTCCATCGTTTCTGCCGCGAGAATTCATCCTCCCTGGGTAAAAGCCGTCCCTGTAATTCCTGTGTCATGATCATTGCCCGTGTCAAGGATAACCGGGACATACCCTCCGTGGTTCGGAAAATAAAAGGCATGGGCCTGCAGGTGGAATCCCAGAAGGATATCGCCGACAAGACACGGAAGGCTGTCAGCTTCATTGACGGAGCCTTTCTACTGGTTCTCATCATCGTTCTGGCTCTTACAGTGATTGCCATTTTCAACTCCTATCTCGCAATGATCTCATCAAGAATGCAGGAGATCTCCCTCAAAAGAGTCATTGGGGAATCGAAATTCCGAATTGTGATCGTTTTTCTCCTGGAAGCACTCCTCGCTGGTCTCCTTTATGGTTTGGCAGGATATTATGCGGGATACCTGGTTATCAATAAACTGGCCTACAGCCTGCATCAATGGATCCCCCTCCTGAAAGGCCTTAATCTATCCATGGAATTTGGTCCCATGCTTGGATGGTCCATGCTCCTATCGTCTCTGGTATCGATCATATCCGCCTTTATTCCGGCTCTATTTGCCTCCAATCTTAATCTCTTTTCATCCAGTAAATAAGCAGGAGTGAAATGAAACCGAACGTGGAAGAACGGTACAGGGAAATCATCCGGCTTATTGAGGAATATAATTATCACTATTATCAGCTTGATCAGCCACTGGTTGATGATTCCGTTTATGATGAACTCATGCGGGAGTTGCTCGAGATCGAAGAAAGACATCCCGAACTCCGATCGGAAAATTCCCCGACACGGAAGGTGGGAGGCGCCGTTTCGAATACCTTCGCTGAAGTGATCCACGACCCCCCCATGCTCAGCCTGGGGAATGTTTTCAGTCAGGAGGATCTTGAGGAATTTGACTCCCGTTGTCGCAGGATGCTCAATACCGAGGAGGACCTTATCTATTCCTGTGAGCTGAAATTTGACGGGCTTGCAGTGGAGATCATTTACCAAAACGGTGTATACAGTCTGGGCTCGACACGCGGCAATGGGGTCAAAGGAGAGGATGTTACGGCCAATATCGCAACCATAAAAAAGCTGCCCAGACAAATCACGGGCCCCAATTTCCCTGCTTTCCTGTCCCTCCGGGGTGAGGTCTTCATGAGACACGGAGATTTCGATCATGTCAACAGTGCAAAGATTGCAAAGGGGGAAGCTCCTTTCGCCAATCCCCGCAATGCTGCGGCTGGTTCCCTTCGGCAGCTGGATTCCCGGGTTACGGAAAAGCGGCATCTCGACCTGGTCCTTTACGGTTTCGGGAAAAGTTCCGATTCGGGTTTTATTAATTCGCAGGAGGATTTTTTCAAATTCCTGGAAAAGGTCCGATTGTCTCCGCCGGAATTCTACAAAGTGGGTCTCCTGGATGATGTGAAATCCTTTTACTTCTACTGGACCGAGAACCGTCACAAACTGGATTTCGACATCGATGGAGTCGTTGTCAAGCTGAATGATCTTATTGCCCGGCAGAGGCTGGGAGATACCTCCAAGGCGCCGCGCTGGGCCGTTGCCTGGAAGTTCCCTGCCAGGGAAGGGGTTACTGTTCTGGAATCTGTCGATTTCCAGGTCGGACGTACTGGTGTCATCACCCCGGTCGGGAATCTTCACCCCATTAACATCGGCGGTGTGCTCGTTAAGAGGGCTACCCTCCACAACTTCGACGAGATACGGCGACTGGGTCTGAAGATCGGGGATACGGTCAAAGTCATACGGGCAGGTGATGTAATTCCCAAAGTCACGGACGTGCTGACAGAAATGCGAAAAGACAATCCGTTAGAGATAATCCCGCCACAATTCTGCCCCTCGTGCTCCGCATCTCTTCAGCAGGAAGATATTTTTCTCCGCTGCGTCAATCCCGAATGTGAG
>CALCJG010000094.1 GCA_937967705.1 uncultured Spirochaetia bacterium | reverse complement strand
AAGGCCTTGAAATCCGGATTCCAGCGCCCGTAATGGAGATGGACGAAACGGTCGGCCACCGAATCCTCCAAGTCCCGGGAGGTGAGATTCTGTGTAGGATTGTAGGAAATCACCCCCCAGAATCCCGGCCGGGCCTCGATCTGCACCCCGTCGTTGCGGTCGATATAGCGGCGTTCGTCGAAGGCGCTGTTGAGCCGCTTCTGCACGTCCTCCTTGAGGAGGTTGAACTCGTCCCCGTAAAAGATCCCCGGCTCCAGCATCGCGCTGACCAGGGGACCGTTGGCGTGACCTGTAATGCTCGCTCCCTCCCGGACTGTCAGAACAGGATAGGATATGATGTGGGATTCCGTCGTGCGGCTGGAACAGGTTTTAGTATAGAGCCGCATCCCCAGGATACGGGAGACCTCGATAACGCTGTGGGTTTTACCTACTCCCGGAGGGCCATCGATGGCGGTATGAACGCCGAGATAGCGGCACATCAGAAGCCTCTGAAGCTCATCAAAGCCCTCATAGGTCACCTGATTGGCCACGAAAAAGCTTTTCCGGGAATCCTGAGGACTTTTACCCGCTCTGGTGGTCTCCCCCCCCCTGCTCTGACCCCCATAAGCCTTCTCCAGGGCTTCCGCACGGAGAAACAGGGAGGCCTCGCCAAGAAAGGTTTCCCGGCTTTCAAAAACCGTATCCACGAATCCCCCGTTGACCCCCGCCTTGGACGCCTGTTCCTTAAGGGCCAGCTTAATGTCGTCATTCATCTCCTCATCGTAGAGCAGGGCGGAGCAGAGCAGGAAGATCAGTCCCCGGCCGTCTCCCTCCGGAGGGGAGAGTCCTTTAGTCCCCGAGCTTTTTTTCCAGTCCTCGACCCATTCCGACAGAAGTTCCCTGGAAACCCCGCAGTCCTTGACGCTTTGCAGCAGGCTTTCCCGGGAAAAGGGGCGGACCTTTTTATCCAGTGATAACAGGGAAAAGAGATGATGGAAGAAGATTTTCTGGTTTTCCTTCAGTCGTATATTCATTGAAATTCCGCCTATTCCCTGCTGTAACCCCTCTGCATCCCAGAGCCATCAGCCGGAGGATCCCTGACATCAGCATGCCCTGCAGCGCGGAAGAGAGTTTTACTGCCAAACTCCGTTTCATCCGTAATATAAGGATTTCTGTAAAAATCAAATGATTTTTACAAACTCCCCTCTCTGCACCTCCAGATCCACCAGGGGGGGGAGGAGTGATTAATTCCTTGACAAAGTAGCTTAATATTGTAATTTATATTAAATTTTTGCAATGAATGTACCGACAAGAAAATAAGGCGTCAATGAGTTTAGCCTTAAAGATTCTCTTTTTTCGAAAGATTGTGTATCGAAGGCCCTCAATACTGGGAAGGCCTTTGGGAAGGGAATAATTCCGATTATCAGAAATTTTATAAAAAGGAGTTACCGATGAAAAGGGAGGTTAGGTCAGTTTTTCTGTCAATTCTGATAGGAACAATGGTCATCCTTATTGGGAGTGGCAATATCAGCCTGCAGGCCCAGGACAAACCGGGAGACAAACCGGCGGAAAAGAAGTCGGATGATGAAGTCAAAACCGGTCTTGTATGGGACTGGATGAACGATTTTGAAAACTGTGAAGACTGGAGGGCCGTAGCCACATGTCCGCTGGGAGAGACCAAGATCCGCAAGACCAAGGGAAAACCCATGCTGGTCAAGGAAGACGGTTCCACCACCCCCGTAGTGGAAAAGGATCTAGGTTTGAGCGGCGGCAAGGATGAAAACAGCCAGGATCATAAGAGCGATTTTGTGCTGGGTGTAAAAACCTATTTCATGGACCGGGGTTTCGACCGGGTGGAAGTGTTCCCTCCCAATGAATATATAATCCGGGGAAAGGCCAAGGAAGTAAGGGTCTGGGTTTTAGGAAGAAAATTCCGTCACACCCTCTTCGTTAAGCTGAGAGATTACAGGGGGAATATCCATAAAATCAAAGTCGGAAGACTGGATTTCTGGGGATGGAAAGAGCTTTCCGTGATCATTCCCGGCTGGCTGCCTCAGTCGACGCGTTACGCCATGCTGGACAAGAATCTGCATTTCGTATCCTTTTATGTGGAAAGCGATGTTTATGAAGTCCCGGGAACGTTCTACTTTTACATGGATAATTTCCGCATCAGAACCGACCTGACTGAATTTACCGGTGACAAGTCCATCAGGGATAACTGGTAAGATTTGAGCTTATAGGAAGAAGGGAGGCTTTATATGAACTTTAATTATAGAAGATCGACAATTATGGTCCTGTGCGCTGCGGTGGCTTTTGTAGCGGGACTTATGAGTCCCCGCGCTGCGCGGTCGGCCATAGAAACCAATGTCAAACCGGATTTGAGCGCTGAACAGCTTAAGATCGTTGTCGTAGAGGATTTCGAGGATTCAAGCAAAGTCGGTTCGGCGGAAGGCTGGAAAATAAGCACCGTACCCGCTGAATTGAAGGACAAGGGTGACAAAAACCCCGTGGAAATACTCGAGTCCAAGCTGGTCAAGGGGAAACCCAACGACTTGAAGCCGGAAGATTACGCTGCCAATGGTAAAGGCACCAAGGATAAATTCGAAAACTGTCTGGGTATCCATTTCCAGTTCAAATACCCGGGATATAATTCCGTACACCTGGAACCCCCTCTGGTCAAACTCAACGGGGAAAAGGAAAAAAGGAGAGCCATTCCCCTTCCGGGACAGGCCAAAGCGATATCCCTCTGGTTTCACGGCCGCGGCAATGATTACAAACTGGAGACCTGGGTAGAGGATTACAGGGGGAACGTTCATATCCTGAAGCTGGGGAGCGTCAATTTCGTGGGCTGGAGACCCCTCAAGACTTATATCCCGATTAACATACCCCAGAAGATAGATTCCTATCCTCAGACCAAGTTCCTGAAAATCGTTCGCTTCGTCCTCAGGGCCAATCCGGACGAGCCTGCCAATGAGATCTTCATGTTCTTCGACCAGTTGAAGGTACTGACGGATGATTTTGAGGTCAACTTTGACGGTCAGAAGCTGGATGAAGCCTTTAAAAAAGGCGGGGATTCCGGCGAGAAATCCGGGGAAAAGGCCGGTGGGAAATAGAGCATAGACAGAAAGCTGATAACTCCAAAAACACCCATCCCCCTGCCGGCGATGGGTGTTTTTTTTCGTAAGGCATTAAATGATTACAGGAAGGCTAAAAATGCTTGCAAATAATCGGCTTTTATGTTCATTAATACATGCAATCCGTTCGGCGACAACCCTTTGCGATCAGACATATTTCTGAAAAAAACAGTATCTGAGTCTTGCCCCCTTCGCGGTTTAAGTACATTTTTTGAGTTTATCTCAAATTGGTCATCGGTGATCAGGGATGGTGGTTTCTCCAGCGGAGTATAAAACACCACAACCTCGATGAGATGAAGGCCGGGCTGAACATCACACAGGAACAGGAAACAGATTATCAAGAGTGGACAAGGTGCCATGGAAAACGAAAAAATCCTCGACAGAATAAACTCCCTCTTCAAGGAAGAACTCTGGGGCCGCATAGAACCCAAGGACTTAGGCATATCGAAATTTAAAATACTGGATTCGCTGGTCAACAGCATCATAAGCGAAAACCTCTACGAAACCTCCTGCGAGGTCTGCCGCAAACACCTCAAGGAGCATCCGGAATCCATAACCGCCTCCTATCTGACGGGTATTCTGGGGTATCATTATAATCGGGTGGAGGATACCGTCAATCTTCGCAAACTCATCGATCTCTTCGTCGAGAACCACAAATGGGCGGTTGTCGAGAGGATATCCGAGAAGATTCTGGAATACGGTGAGAACCGTATCGCCCTGAAATCTCTCGCCATCAGTCTCGAACGCCTGGGACGCAACAAAGAGGCCATCCCGGTTTGGGAAAACCTCCTCAAGATAGACCGGTTCGACACCGAGGTGGCCAAGAAGCTGGCCTATGCCATCATTGACGATGACCCCGAGAAGAGCATTCAGTATATGAAGCTTTCCATTGAGGGTTTCATCAAGAACGGCGATTTTCAGGAGATAGGGCCCCTGTGGAATAAGCTCGTTTCCATATCCTGGGATGACATCAGTTTCTTCGAACGCATCGAGCGTATGCTCATCGAGGCCAAGGAATACGATCTGACCTCCAATCTCCTGAAATCCCTGCTGAACAAATACCGGGACGAGGAAAACCCTGATCAGTCCATAGATCTCCTGACAAAGATCCTGGACTACACTCCGGAGGACAACAACGCCCGCAAGGAGCTCATTAAGTTTTACGAAAAGAAATACGGGTCCCATTCCCAGTATCAGCAGTTCATCAAGATATCCAAGCTGAACAATTTCAAATATCCGGTCAAGCATGCGATTCAGAACTTTGAGAAGAACATCATCTTCGACAAGGACAATTACGCCTATCACCGCTCCTGGGGCGTGGGGCGGATCACGGACATCAACAGTGAATTCATCATCGTGGATTTTCAAGACAAGCCGGACCATAAAATGTCCATACAGATGGCCCTGCAGTCCCTGGCTCCGCTCAACAAAAACCATGTCCACGTGATGGAATATGAGGATTTCAACGCATTAAAGGCCCTTTTTGCGGAGGATTTCATGCAGTTTTTCGAAATCCTCATCAAGTCCTATGATGGAAGCATCACCCTTACGGACATTAAGAAGGAGCTGATCCCCAAGTATATCGACGCCAAGGCCTGGACCAAATGGTGGGGACGCACACGAAGCGCCATCAAACAGGATCCCCATTTCGCCTTTTCTGATAAGCAGAAGGATCTGATATTCATGCGGGACAAACCCGTCACCTTCGGCGAAGAACTGCTGGATCATTTCAGCAGGGCCCAATCCTTCAGCGAGAGGCTTAATTATGCGATTGAGTTCATCAACAACATCGACAAGTCCGAGGGAGAACCCATCGCCCCCTACTTCATCGATTATTTTTCGGGCACGACAAAGGACATCTCCGCAACCAAGCAGATACTCTCCTATTTTATACTGCGGAGCCTGACGGCTTATGTTGATCCCAAAAAGCTGAAACTGGACACCATTAGGGACAAGGTAATCTCGTTCATCAAGGAAAGCCAGGAACTGCCCCTCATATCCCTGAAGATCAGCTCCTATGACTATAAAAAGGACTTCATCAACCTGATCCGCGAGGCGAGGGAAGACTGGCCTCAGGTCGTTTCCGAGATACTCTTTGAGACGCCGGTACGCATACACAAGTACATCATCAACAACCTGATCAGCGCCCACGCCTATAACGCGATAAACGGATTCATCGACCGCACCATCACCGGGGCCAAACAGTATCCGGAAATTTTCCTCTGGGTGGCCCGGAACATTCTCACCTGGACCTGGAACTATGAGTGGCTGGATTTCTCCCGTGAGGGCTTCATCCTCACCTACTTCCGACTGCTTAACGAGCTGAAAAAGATCGAGACCAAGGGCAATCGACTGAAGAACATCGCACTGGAAACCCTCTTTGACGACGATGCGCAGGTTCTGGGCGAGATAGTACAGCAGAACTCCCCCACCCTTCTCGGAAAGCTCTACGACATCTTCCGTAACGTCTCCTACGTCGAGGAATCCCAGACGGACAAGTTTCTTAACCTGATCCGGTCGCGTTACGCAGATTTCAGCGTATCGGCCCAGTCAAAGGATTCCGAAGAGTGGGTTATCGACGTCGAAAAACTGATCGTCTCTATGGAGGGCCGCGAGAAAATGGATACGGAACTGGCCCGCATGATCAACGTAGAGATGGTTCACCTGACCCAGGAGCTGAAGAAGGCGGCTGATGTCTCCGGAGATGTGAGGGAGAATGTGGAATACAATTCCCTCATGGAGAAACAGACCATACTGGAGATGTCCATCAACAAGCTGAAGGACGAGATCAAAAAGGCGGAGGTTCTGGATCTCGAGAAAGTATCCGCCGATTCCGTCAACATCGGCACAACCGTAACCTTCGAGGACCTGGGCACGGGGGAAAGCATCAACTACACGATACTGGGCCCCTGGGACGCAGATTTTGAACGAAAAATCCTCTCCTACCGGTCTCCTATCGCCAAAGCGCTTCTAGGGAAAAAACCGGCGGAGGAATTTACCCTGAAATTCGGGGAGGAGGAAAAGAAATATAAAATTCAGAATATCGAGAAATACAGGCTATGAACAGATACGACTCCTACTTTCAGCACATCAACAACGAATTGACCTGCGAGGGCATTCCCGTAAAGAAGCTCGCGTCGGAATACGGAACTCCTCTTTACATCTATTCCGAAAGGGGTTTTCAGGATCATTACAGGAGAATTGACAAGGCTCTGTCGGATGCGGAACACCTCATCTGCTACTCCATTAAATCCAACTCCAACATCTCCATCATCACCCTCATGAAGGAGATGGGTTCCGGAATGGACGTGGTGTCCGCCGGTGAAATATACCGGGCTCTCAAGGCCGGTGTGGACCCCTCCCGTATAGTCTTTGCCGGCGTTGGAAAACGCTATGATGAGATCGCCTATGCCATCGATTCGAAGATTCTCATGTTCAACTGCGAATCCTTTCAGGAGGTTGAGGAAATCAACCGCATCTCCGCCCAAAAAGGGGTGATCACGGGCATCGCGATCCGGGTCAATCCTGATGTGGACGCCAACACCCATCACTACATAACGACAGGAAAGAAGGAGAATAAGTTCGGCATATCCCCCCATCAGTTGATGAACTATCTCGGCACGCTTGCGGGGCTGAAAAATGTTTCCCTTCGGGGCATTCACTGCCATATCGGCTCCCAGATTACGACCTACGAACCCTATATTGAAGCGGTACAAAAGGTTGCTGACCTGATAGAGGACTTACGTTCGTCCGGTTTCAATGATTTTACCCATATAAACCTGGGGGGCGGTTTTGGAATCATCTACGATGAGGAGGGGCCCTTTTCACTGGAGGACTGGTCCCGGGAGATCGTCCATATTGTCAAACCTCTGGGCCTTAAGATCATCGTCGAGCCTGGGCGCTACATATCCGGCAACACCGGCATGCTGCTGATCGAGGTACTGTACAAAAAACAGGCGGATACCAAAACCTTCATCATAACGGACGGGGCCATGAATGATCTCATACGCCCGTCCCTTTATGGAGCCTTCCAGCACATAGTCAACTGCGACCGCCGGGAAGGAAAAGAGGTGGCGGACATAGTTGGTCCCATCTGCGAATCCGGTGATTTCTTCGCCAAGGACCGGGAGATTACCCTGACGGAAAAGGGGGATCACTTGGCCATACTCTCAGCCGGCGCCTACTGCATGTCCATGGCATCCCGCTACAACACCCGGGCACTTCCGGCGGAGGTGATGATCGGAACCGACAGTCGTGTCCGGCTTATACGGAAACGGGATACATATGAAGAGATGGTCCGAAACGAGATTTTAGGCTGACAGGAAAGAATTTTATTGACAAATTTCAGGCAGGAAGTATCAAGAACCCATCAGCCGCGATGGCGGAATTGGTAGACGCGCTAGGTTCAGGGTCTAGTAGGTGTACGCCTGTGGGGGTTCAAATCCCCCTCGCGGCAGATTCTTTAAGGGTTTGTCTCCTTCATTAGAAAAGAGAATCGCTCGATTCTCTTTTTTATTTCCCGGAAATCCCCCTTATCGATCAGACTGCTTTCCACGATGTAGGTGGCCCCGCAGGCGAGGACACGATCCGCCTCCAGGTAACTCCGAACGTTGTTCTCGCTAATACCCCCCGTGGGTACCAGGAAAAAGTCCCTGAGTTTGAAAGGGGCTGTCAATGCCCTGATATAAGCAGGCCCCCCCAGCGATTCCGCGGGAAACACCTTGATGAAACGGCATCCGGCTTTCAGGGCCTCGTTGAGTTCCGAGGGAGTGGCAATCCCCGGCATGAAGGGAACTCCCCTCTCCTGAGTAAAGGCAAGGATCTCCAGATCCAGGCAGGGCGCCACACCAAAACGGGAGCCAACGTCCAGAGCCTCTTTAAAGGAATCCCGATCCAGGACGCTTCCCGATCCTACGAGCATCTCCGGAAACTGACGGCACACAGCCTCGGTACATAGAATCGCTTCACGGGTTCGCAGGGTGATTTCTATGAGGGGAAGGGAAAACTTCAGGAGTATTTCGGATACTTTCAGGGCGGCATCCACACTGCTGAATGCCGCTACAGGAACAAGGCGGGCCTTTTGGAGGGCTTCTTTAAGATCACTTACCCCATTTTCGGATAACACAGCTCTATCTGATTACTGTCAGGATCCAGGAAGACGACCGAGCGTCCCTTCCGTATGTTCTCCGGGCCGAAGACAATGGTGATCTCCTGCTGCTGAATCTCCTCCAGTGCATCTTCGAAGTCCTCTTCATCCACATAAAAGCTGACATGATTCTTGGTACCATCCTGCCCTTTATACCCTTCAATTTCATAAAGGCCCAGGATGATATCGCCTACTCTCAAAAAAGCCTGGCCGGAATTGCTTATCTTTTCGATGACCTCAAAATCGAAGAGATCCTTGTAAAACTCAATGGATTTATCCAGGCTGGAAACCGTCAGGCCGATATGATCTATGTCCTCTATAACAATCATGATTCATCTCCAATAGTCTTATTTAAACGAGGAAGCTGATTATCTCCAGCCTCCCTGATCCCTCATTCACAATCAAGAGGTGCGGCCCCTTTCCCGGCCCTTCTCAGCAATAGACGATTAAGGATATCCATGCAGAGGTTTTATGTCAATCAATATACAGGGCCGCCGGGAAATTTTCTTACTTTTCCCGATTCGCTTAGAGGTCCTCACTCCACTGTAACGCTTTTCGCGAGATTTCTGGGCTCATCCACATTGCATCCCCGCATGACCGCGATATGATAGGCCAGCAGCTGAAGAGGTATGACCGTAAGAAGAGGAGAAATCATGTTATGTACCCTTGGGATCTCTATGATATGATCAGAGTACCTGCCGACCTCTCCCTCCACGTCATTGGCGATGGTTATGATTCTACCGCTTCGCGCCTTCACCTCGGCCATGTTGCTCAGTATCTTTCCGTAGACTTCATCTCGCGGGGCGATGAAGACCACCGGCATTTCCTCGTCTATCAAAGCGATGGGGCCATGTTTCATCTCCGCGGCAGGATATCCCTCCGCATGGATATAGGAAATCTCCTTGAGCTTGAGGGCCCCTTCCAGGGCCACGGGAAACTGTATCCCCCTTCCCAGGTAAAGAAAATTTCTGTTGTCCTTGTAGATGGATGCGATCTCCCGGATTCTCTCATTACTGCCGATGATCTGACCTACCAGTTCGGGAACGCTCTGCAGGGCCTCCAGAACCTCTGTCCCCTCTCCGGCCGTCATGTCCCTGCGCCGCGCCAGGAGTACCGCCAGCAGGATGAGCACGGTAATCTGGGACGTAAAGGCCTTCGTCGAGGCCACCCCGATCTCCGGTCCTGCATGTATGTAGACACCGCCGTCGGTTTCCCTGGCTATGGTGCTTCCCACAACGTTGGTAATACCCAGTACTTTAACCCCCCTGGCCTTTGCCTCCCTGAGGGCTGCCAGGGTGTCTGCCGTTTCGCCGGATTGACTGATTACGATCACAAGATCTCCCTGTTTAAGAATAGGCCGCCGGTAGCGGAACTCCGAGGCATATTCCACCTCCACGGGGATCCGGGCATAATGCTCAATCAGATATTCCCCTACGAGTCCCGCATGCCACGAGGTTCCGCAGGCAATAAAGATGATCCTGCTGATACCGTTGAGATCGTCCTCGGTCAGGCGCAGCCCGTCCAGCCTGGCTGTTCCCAGATGCAGGTTGATCCTGCCCCGGAAGCCATTGGTAATCGTCTCCGGTTGTTCGTAAATCTCCTTGAGCATGAAGTGGGAAAATCCATGCTTCTCGATGGATTTGATGTCCCAGTCTATGGTATCGATCTTCTTCTGGATTTTTTCGCGGTCCAGGTTGTAGGTTCTGTACTCACCACCGCTGATTTCGATGACCTCATTATCCTCGAAATAGACCACCTGGCGGGTATGCTCCACGATGGCGCTGGCGTCGGAGGCGATGATTATCTCCCCCTCCCCCACACCCATAATGAGGGGGCTGCCTTTTCTGGCGGCAATGATCCTGCCCGGTTCCCGGCGGGAGACGACCAGAAGGCCATAGGTCCCTTCCAGCATGTCAAGCGCCTGCCTGACAGCATCGAGAAGGGAATGGTCCTGATAATAATATTCTATCAGATGAACGATGACCTCGGTATCGGTTTCACTTG
>CALCJG010000093.1 GCA_937967705.1 uncultured Spirochaetia bacterium | reverse complement strand
ACCTTCACCCGCACCCTGCCGAGGGTCGTATCCCGCTCCTCCACGAGGCGCCGGCCGTAGGAATCGTCTATGTTGACCAGAGCGGCCCTCCCCGGCTTGCTGCCGGCCCCGATGAGGGCAAAGAGGCGCTTCTTGGCCTGATAATAGCTTTCAAAATCGTGATGGAAGTCCAGATGATCCCGGGTCAGGTTGGTAAAGAGGGCCACGTCGAAATCGATATCGTCCGCCCTGCCCAGCTCCAGGCCGTGGGAGGAGACCTCCATGATGATGACCTCCACGCCGTCCTCCACCATCCGGTTCATCAGCTCCTGCAGATCCCGGGACTCTGGGGTCGTATTGGGCGAAGGCATCTCCTGCCCCCGCCAGCGGTAGTTGACGGTCCCGATGACGCCGGGCTCCCGGCCCGCCTTCCGGCAGATCGCCTCAAGCATGTAGGTTATGGAGGTCTTGCCGTTGGTGCCGGTAATGCCGACCGCCATCACACGGGAGGAGGGACGTCGGTAAAAGGCCGCGGAAAGACGCGAGAGGGCGCGGCGGGGATTGTCGGAAGAGAGCACCATCACCCCCTGTCCGCTGAGGTCCTGAAACTCCGCCAGGCGCTTCCGGGCAACGACCACCCCCTTCGCCCCCTTCTGCACGACCTCGCGGACGTAGCGATGACCGTCGGACTGGAACCCCTCGATGGCCACGAAGAGGGAATCCCTTCCCGCACGGCGGGAGTCGTATTCAATGGAAGAGACCGCTCCTTTGGCAAGCGGGCCCGCAGGGGCCATCAGATCACCGGCATCCCTCAAGAGCTCGTCCACCGTCATTATGCGGGAGGTCTCCGCCATCATTTCTCCTTTTGTCCTTTATAAACCACCAGGTCAAAATCCTGGGGGGTGATGTTCTTCATTCCGTTCTTCTGCGCATAGTTTTCGACGACTTCCATCCGCCGGAAACGCTCGATCTCATAGCGGAGCCTGTCATTCTTCCGGATCATCTCCATCTCCATCCTGCGCAGATTCTGATACTCCATCTTGATCTTCATCACTCCGATGTTCTGCCATACGTAGAGGATCACGAAGAGCATGATCAGCATCGCTATGAAGAAATAGCGCGTCGTCGGCTCATTCAGAAACTGCAATCTTCTCACATACCCTCAGCTTGGCGCTCCGGGAGCGTTTATTCACGGCAACCTCCTCCTGCGAGGGGGTCACCGGCTTCTTTGTCAGGATCTTAACAGAGGGCTTCTGGCCGCAGACACAGCGCTTCGGCCCCATCCCGCAGACGCATCCCCGGGCCATCTCCCGGAAGGCGTTCTTCACAATGCGGTCCTCAAGGGAGTGAAAGGAGATGGCCATCACAATCCCGCCCTCCCCCAGCAGCGCCAGGGAAGCGTTCAGGGATTCCTCAATAGCCCGAAGCTCGTCATTGACAACGATCCTCAGGGCCTGGAAAATCCTCGTGGCCGGATGAATGTTTTTCACATGAAACCTTCGGGGGATGGCCTCCAGCACCAGGGCGGACAGCTGCGAGGTAGTCTCTATCGGTTGTTCCTGACGTTTCCGGCAAATATGCCGGGCTATCTTTCCGGCCCAACGCTCCTCACCATACCTGCGGAATATATCTGTCAACTCTAATTCCGAAAAATTATTCACGATCTCCGCGGCGCTCCGCTCCGCTCCCGGGTCCAGCCGCATGTCCAGCGGCTCACCCCGATGAAGACTGAAACCCCGCCCGCTGCGGTCGAAATGATAGGAGGAGATACCGTAATCGAAGAGAAGGGCCGAGGCTCCGGATATCCTGCCGGCATAAGACCCGATGCGGGAAAAGTTGTCGTTGATCAGCTCCGCCCTGTCCCCAAAACGGGAAAGCCTCTCCCTCGCCACCGTCAGCACCTCGGGATCCCGTTCAAACGCTACCACCCTGGCGGCGGGGAAGGATTCGAGGAAGAGCTCCGTATGCCCTCCCTCGCCCAGGGTACAATCCACCAGCACGCCCCCCGCCCTCTTCAAGGCTTCCCCCGCGAAGGAGAGCACCTCTTTCCAGAGAACCGGCGTGTGGGCATAGGGAGTGCATTTTTCATCATCTGGATTATGTCTCATAAGTTTTTAATAATGTAGACGGTCCTAAAAACTGATTTTTCTAAAAACCGAGATCCCTTGCAAAAACATTTAGTGCATCCCCGCTGGGTTTATTTTTATTGTAAAGTTCCGTGGCCCATATCTCGATACGATTATAGAGGCCCAGGATCGTTACGTCCCTGTCAATCTGAGCGTGCTCCTTGAGGTAGGAAGGAATGATGATCCTTCCCTGCTTGTCCAGTTCGCAGTCGAAAGCCCCGCCCACGAAATAACGCATAATCATTCCCTTGTCGGGATGAGCGTCGGAAGCCTCCACGAGCTTCTCCTTCACGAAGCGCTCCCAGTCCTCCTCCCTGTAGGCCATGATGTATCGGTCGAACCCGTAGGTCACGATCAGCCTGTCTATGAGGGCCTCCTCACCGAAGGCCTTCCTCAGCTTGGCCGGAATCGCCACCCTTCCCTTTTCATCCAGGGAGGGGCGGTACTCTCCCATAAACATAGAAATCCCTTTTTTATGCGCTTTTTCAGGAAAGAATCAACACAAATCCCCACTTCCCCCCACAATTACCATTTAGAGACATAATTGTCAATAAAAAAAT
>CALCJG010000092.1 GCA_937967705.1 uncultured Spirochaetia bacterium | reverse complement strand
GGTCGGGGGTGATGGAGGTCTGGACCCTCAATCCCTGGAAGAAGGAAAAGACCCTCTACTGAGGAAATAACGGGCCGGCTGTCGTGTGGCGTTTAACGAACGCCCTTTTCCGGGAGTCTTTTCCGCCTGTAAAAAATAATTACTATTACCTGAAAAAATATTTGCTAATATTTTTATATTAGGTTAAGAACAGGTGAGCTTTGTCCCACGATTCTCGGAAGGCCGGGTGATTTCATGGCAAAGATAACCGAAATGAGCCGCAGTAAAATCCACAGCCTCATCATCGCCCTCTTTTTCCTTATAATCCTTTTTACCGCCTGGCATGAGACCTACATAGTCTTCAGCCGGGAATGGCTGGCCGCCCGCTTTTTCCCCTTCTGGGTGTTAACGTTAGCCGGATTTGTGCTGGCCCTTCTATTCTCCTGGACCATCACCACCCGGCGTCTGCTCTCCTATCTCTTCCTGGTCTTCGTGCTGGAATACATCAAGGAAACCATAGGGATCGTATCGGGTCAGTTCCGCTACAACGGGGTTAACGGTGCCTATAATACCGGCGTCTGGCTCTGGGTGATGGGGGCTTTTCTCACCTACGCCCTGGCGGACAGGGTGCTGATAAGACTTTTCGTGCGTCTGCGGCTCAAGTCACGACGATGGCTCAATCTTGTGCTCTGGACCGCTGTATCGGCCCTGATGCCGGCTCTGCTGGGAAGTTATTGGGATGACACGGGCCCGGCGTTCTGGGTCTTCTACGGGGTACTCTTCGTATTCGGCCTCTACACGGCCCGCAAGATGAATCTCCCAACCCTCCTGGCCCTGATCCTGGCCTCCTGGGTCATGGGGAACGCTACGGAGTTTGCCGGGTCCTACTTTGCTAAAATATGGACCTATCGGCACAATCCCGTTTACCCGCCCCTGTTTCTGCTTCTGGGATGCTGGCCCCTGGAGATCCTGGCCCAGTATTCCCTGTCGTCCATCGTTTGCCGCGAGTCCCTGAATTTGAAACCAACAGAAGATTGAGAGAGGAGATAGATCATGCATGTCCATTTACGTAAAGAAGAGAAGGTCCTGAAAATTGCCCTCCTGGCGGGAAGCGCTGTCTTCTTTCTGCTCGGCTGGGTCTTTGTCCTCTTTCCGGAGGGCCTGGTGCGCTTCATCAATTATTTTTCCGTGCTGATCGTGCCCTCCTGGCGCACCATGCCGCCGCCCTCGGAAAAGCTCTGGCTCTCCCTGGCCTTTTCCATGATGATGACCATCGCCCTCATCAGCTACGTGGCGGGGCACAACGTGCGCAAGTACAAGGGGCTCGTGCTGGCGCTGCTCACGGCCAAGCTCTCTTCCTCTCTCTCGGCTCTCATTTTCTTCATCACCGCCAAGAAGTATTTCGCCTATCTCCTGGTCTTCCTGGTGGACGGCGGGATATTCCTTCTCTATGCGGTTCTCCTGGTTTGGGCCAGCAAGAAGTTCTTCGAGGATCAGACGGGTTTCTTCTACAAGATGCCGGAGCATCCCGTCATGACCGGGCCGGCCAAGGTAGTGGTCCAGAAGGGGGAGGATAAGTTCAAGCTTCTGGATCAGGTCCTCAAGGAGACGGATTTCTTCAAGATCCTGGACAGGCGGTGCAAGGAGAGCGGCAAGACCAAGGCCAACTTCCTCATCGCCGTCAAACCCAACTTCATGTATCTGCATCACCGGAAGGACATCTCCACCTATACCGACCCGGCGCTGGTGGAATATCTCATCGACCGGATCTGGCAGAAGGGATACGTCAACATAGCCCTCGTGGAGGCCCAGAGCACCTACGGCAATTACTACAACAACCGCGAGGTGGTAAAGGTAGCAGAGTATGCCGGCTATTCCCGCAACAAGAACTACCGCATCGTGGACCTCACCGAGGAGATGGTACCCTATGATTACGGCGGAAGGCTGGGGAAACACTTCGTGGGCCCCACCTGGCGTGACGCGGACTTCCGCATATCCTTCGCGAAGAACAAGACCCATGTCTTCTGCAACTATACCCTGACCCTCAAAAACATCTACGGCACCCTGCCCATGCAGAACAAGCTGAAGGAGTACCACACCAGGCGCGAGTATGACTGGCCCACCATCGAATCGATGAAGCATTTCCCGGTGCACTTCGGGCTGATCGACGCGATCTACAGCGCCGACGGACAGTTCGGCGTCATCGTGGACCCCACGCCCAAGAAGACCGACACCATCATCGGCGGCGAAAACCTGATCGCCGTGGACTGGGTGGGCGCCAAGAAAATGGGCCTCAATCCTGACGATCCCCATATCGGCCGCTTTCTCCCGCTGGCCATCGGCGCCTTCGGCAAGCCGGACATCAAGTGGGCGGGCGACCAGTCCGTCTACGAGAGCTGGGTCAATGTGAGCGACGTCTTCATCAAATCCCTGGACGTGATCGAAGAGTCCTACGCCTTTGCCAACTGGTGGTTCGACTGCCTGGTGGCCATGGACAAGTACTTTACCCCAAAGAAGAGGACGCTGCCCATTCTCATCATGCGCAGACTCCTGGCGCCCTTCAAACGGCTCCTTTTTAAATACGACTATCTTCGTTAGGAGGGGGTGATATGACCGGACTGGAAAAAACCCTGCGCCTCCTCTTCGCGCTCCTGGCCCTCTTCGACTTCGTGCTGGGCACCCTCTGCATCTTCTTCGGGGAACGGGTCTTCGCGGCCGCGGGGCTGGCCCCCTATGCCTCGCCGCAGTTCTTCATGATCTGCACGGGGCTTTTCCTCTATCAGTATGTCTACATACAGACCATGGCGGCGGTCAACCCGCGGCGTTACGCCACCTGCCTCAACATGACGGTGGTCATAAGGCTTTCCTTTCCCGTGCTCTATATCACTCAGATCTTCCTCTGGGGCATGCCGGGCAATCTCCTGCAGGTCCTGTTTCTGGCCTCCGCCGCGGGGGATCTGGCGGTGAGCGCCTTCGTCCTCTTCGCCCTGAGGCGCCTGGGTATCCCCTTCTTCCGGGGCGACGAGTACAGCCGGGAGGACAGGGGCCCCCGGTTCCTCCGGTTCATCCTCATCGTGCTGGCGGTTTCGGAGTTCCTCATAAGCTGGAACTGGCTGGTCTTCGGGGAGTTCTGGCTGAAGCTCTTCCATCTCAGCTACACCGTGGATCCCTTCTGGACACGGGCCACGGGACTTTTTCTCCTCAACATCGCCTACATACAGTACCTGGGTTATTATCATGTCTACCGCTTCCGCACGGCCACGGTCACCAGCCGGCTCTTTCGGGCGCTCTGGCCTCTCCTCTACTGGTACTGGGCGGCCTGGGGCGAGGGGAGCACCCTCTTCAAGGGTTTCATCCTCTTCTTTTCCTTCTTCGATACGGCGATGTTTATCACCCAGTATTATCTGCTGAAAAAAGCTGAAAACCCAACCGGGAGGACCGCATGATAGACAAACTGTTCCGAAAATTCGTTCTGCTTCTGGCCGTATGGGACCTTACCCTGGGCCTCTTCTTTTTCTTTATCGCCCGGCCGCTTCTGGACCATTTCGGCATCTCGGGATTCTTCGCCCCGCTGCCGGCCTACTTCATACAGTGGTGCGGCCTCTTCATCGTCCTGCAGGCGGGGGTGCATTTCCTCCTCTATCTCGACATATGGAACAAGAGGCTTTTTCTTCTCAATATCCTCTACCGGACCCCCATAGGCATCTTTCATCTCGTGCAGTACTGCCTCTTCCTCCGGGGGCTGGACCCGATGGTGGACGGTACGCTCCTCTTTTTCATGGGGGGGGATCTGACCACCGGGGCGCTCATGATCTGGTATTATATACAGAACCGGAAGCGCTTTGTGTGATTATCTCGAAAGGGAGAAAGGTCTGTCATGAGCAAGCAGGATCTGGTAGTTCTCAGCCCGCGCCTGGGCTGCCCGCAATTTATGCCCCTCCGGGGGTCAGAGCCCAGTGAGCCGGGCTTCCTCCTGGTACTCGCCGCTAGGGAGAACCTGGGGGGGGAGGCGATTCGGGATAGGCTGGAGGGGAAGCTTTTCCTCGCGCCATCCGGCAGTAACGGCGGCGGTCCTGAATTTGCCCTGGAGCCGGCGGACCCTGAGGAGATACTCAACCCCTTCGATCTCATCCCCCGGGCGGGGACGGACTGGACGCGGGAGCTGATTAGCGATGAGCTGCATCAGAACGTGCTGGGAGGCGATGTGCGCTACTGGCGTGTTACGGTGCGGCCGTCATCTGGGAGCGTTCCTGCGCTCCCGCGGCGGGAGGGAGGGGAGGCGTTGCCCCTCCTCTGCGATCTGATACTCTCTGAGGGAAAGGACCGGACGGTTCATCCCCACGCCCTGCAGATCATCGAGGGCTACCGTGAGGATTTCCGCTTTCTGCACATCACCGACCTGCACCTGGCGGCACGCAACGACGTCATGCTCCGCGAGATCCTGCAGTTTCGACACGGGCGGACCTCCGGGGCGATTACCGGAGACTACAAAAACTTCAATGACAACCTGCGGCGGCTGATACGGCGGATCAACGAGATGACCGAACAGGGGGAGATGGACTTCGTCCTGATCGGCGGGGATATCGTCGATTTCGTTTTCCACGGATGGGAGGAGGACGATAACGTGCGGAACAACTGGCGCACCTTCGTGGACATCATCACCGGGGGCGGTGCCGAGGCGGAGGCGCGCTTCTCCTGTCCCCGGCCGGAGGGGGGCGATCCCGTCGAGGTGAAGGGAAATCCGGGGCTCCGGGTGGCGGCCTTTACCACCACGGGAAACCATGACTGGCGCCTGCATCCCTATTCCCCCTCCTTCCCGGGATATTCCGGGGCCTTCGGTCTCAAGCGGGAAGAGGCCGCCAGCTACCAGTACCGCTATTTTGAATCCCTCGAGGAGGGGGACGACCGGCGCCGGCGGATGTCGGAGAAGATTCAGCAGGATATCCTCAAGCAGTTTAATCTGGATCTCTTTACCGACAAGCTGACCCTGAAACTATCGAAATACCTTTCCAGCAGACTGCTGAGGCTCTCCTTCCCCCTCCTGGGACTGGGCGGGGCCTTTTTCAATCATCTCTGGATTCTGGACAAGATGAAGGAGATCACGGAGAAGTACGTCTATTCGGGCCTCGTCTTTGTGCTGGTCTGGCTGGCTCTCTGGGGGCTCAAGAAGTTCATCGAGCGGCGGGTGGAAAACCTGGCGGACCTCCTGGTGGACAATCCCCTCCACGCCGATGTGCGGGGGCTTCATTACTACTTTCAGCACATCAACCCCTATTTCAACTATGCCTTTGCTTACGGGCCTCACCGGTTCCTCATGATGGACACGGGATGCGACCTCTTCAACGGCCAGCTTCTGGACCGCAAGGAGGCTAAGAACATGAAGCGGATGAGCATCAAGGATAACGTGCTCGGCGGCTCCCCCGATTCCCGGGCCTTCGATTCCGAGAAGCGCTACTACCGCTACACCCAGACCGCTTGGATGGATACCCTTCTGAATGGGCAGGAACCAGAGGTCGGGGAAGGAACCGCTGTGCTCTGCCTGCATGCCCCTCCCGTCAACCCGGACGGCAAAGTCCCCTGGAACAGGCTCTGGGAGGAAAACCGGCCCGGGCAGAAGTGGATCTCCCGGGATGAGCAGAATCTCACTTTCGGTAGCATAGCCCATTACCTGAGTCAGTTCTTCTATCTCTGCCTGGGCTATCGGGAGGGGGATTGGCCCTACGAACCCGAGCGTAAGGGGCGAGGAGTGCAGCTGATCCTCTCGGGCCACGCCCACCGGAACCTGGAATTCCGGCTGGAAATGGGGGATTACAGGAAGGAAAAGTTTCATATTTATTCCTCAGTCTACAGTCAGAGGAAACCGGCAGATCCGGAGGAGTACTGGCGCCGGCATTCCCCGTTGATTGTGCAGACAGGGGCCTGCGGATTGTCGGGAAAATTTGATGAGATGGAACCCTATTTCCGCTTGATTTCAATGGGCAGAAAGGGTATTAAGGACTTCAGGGTATACAATCTGCTCGGGGAAATCAACTTTACAAGTGGATCAGAGGAACATACATAGAAAATCCCTCTTCCTGGCCGTTTTACTGACTTTCATGACGGCCTTGGCCGCCTTCGGTACACCGAGGGCGGTTGAGATCGATAAGGAAGACCGGGTTTTTCTAGGCCCCTACTTGGAATATCTGGAGGACAGCGGACGCCAGTGGTCGATCGATCAGGTCAGTTCCCCGGAGTTTTCCCCTCTTTTCAAGGCACTCCCCAACGATACGGCAACGATGGGAACGCTCAAATCCACCTACTGGTTCCGTTTTACCGTGGAACCGGCCCATCATCATGAAACAGGCTGGCAGAACTGGAACCTGGAGGTGGGCTACCCCTCCCTGGAGCAGGTGGAGCTCTACGTCCCCGGCAAAAAAAAGGGGGAGTGGCAGGTAAAAAAAGCCGGTGAGCTCATTCCCTTCGATCAGAGGGAGATCTGGCACCGGAACATCATCTTCCGCTTTACCCTGCCCCATAAAAAACCCGTCACCTGTTACATGCGGGTGGATGTGGAAAAGGTGATGATCTTCCCCCTCTTCCTCTGGAGCCAGGAGGCCTTCGGCCGGAAAACCTACATCGAGCAGTACGTTCACGGCCTCTACTTCGGCATCATGTTCGTCATGATCTTTTACAACCTCTTCCTCCTCCTCTCCCTTAAGGACAAGAGCTATCTCTACTATATCATTTATATACTCTCCTCAACATTCTTCCAGATCGCCTACACGGGGTTCGGCTTCGATTTCCTCTGGTCCGCTTCGCCGGAGTGGAACAGCCGGGCCAACATCTTCTTCGTCTTCCTGGCGGGTTTCTGGGCCCTTAAATTTTGCAGCAGTTATCTGGAAACGGACAAGAACACCCCGCGCCTGCACATGGCCTTCAACGTCCTGATGATCATCTCCGGCATCAGTATGGGCCTCACCTTCCTGCTGGACCGGACGCCGGCCACCATTCTGAGCAACATCGTACCTTTCCTGGCGGTGGCCCTGGTCATACCCACCGGTATCATCTGTCTCCGCCAGGGGTACCGCCCGGCCCGTTACTATCTCATCGCCTGGGGCGTCTTCCTGGTGGGGGTCATCCTTTTCATCATGAAGAATCTCAAGGTCCTTCCGGGAAACATCATCACCATCTACGGCGCGCAGTTTGGTTCGGCCCTGGAGGTGGTCTTTTTCTCCCTGGGCCTGGCGGACAGGATCAACATCCTCAACGAGGAGCGGGAAAAGGTGCGCAGCCAGCTCATCGAGGTGCAGAAGGAGCTGGATATCGCCAAGCGCATACAGCTCTCCATCCTGCCCTCCCATATACCCTACGTCAAGGGGCTCAAGATCGTGGCCCATTACGTCCCGGCCCATTCCGTGGGGGGGGACTATTATGACTATCACGTACTGGGGAAGAACCGCATCGGCCTCATCATCGCCGATGCCTCAGGGCATGGTCTACCGGCGGCGCTCATCGCCTCCATGGCCAAGGTGGCCTTTTCCCAGCAGATGGCCGGTGGGGAGGAACCGGCCCGGGTCATCAGTGGGCTCAATGATACGCTCATTGGAAAACTGGGACGTCAGTTTATTACCGCCAGCTATGCCTGCTTCGATATGGAGCGCCGGCAGCTTAAGAACGCCAATGCCGGGCATCTCCCGATGATCCTGATCAAAAGGAACGGCGGGGAGATTGCCGAGTACAATCCCAGCGGTGTTGCCCTGGGAATATCTCCCAATAAGATTTACCGGGATCTGGAATTGACCCTGGAAGAGGGGGACCGAGTCATCTTCTACACCGACGGGGTGATCGAGAGCCGGAACGCGGCGGGGGAGCTCTACGGGGAGGAGCGCTTTTTCGCCTTCATACGCCAGTTCCTCCATCATGAGCCGGAGGTGCTCATCAGGAATCTCATGGAGAGGCTCACCCACTGGAGCGGGCGGGAGGAGACCTTCGAGGACGACCTTACGGTCATCATCGTGGACGTTACGGAATGAGGGGGGCGATGTCCGGGAAGCGATTAAAAGATTATGCGAATGCGGAAATTCGGGTTGCCGCGGGTATTCTCTGCCTGATGCTCCTTTCCTCCTGCGGCACATCACCCTCCCGAAAAACCCCCGGAAAGGAGGCTCTGACCCTTTACCGCCAGGGCTATGACTGGACGGAGCGGAAGAAATACGACCTGGCGCTCTCCTCCTTCACGAAGGCCCTGGAGCGGGAACCGGATTACAGCGACGCCTGCATGGCCCGGGGCATCGTCCATTATCGGCTGAAGAATTACGCCCGGGCCCTGGCGGATATGGAGCGGGTCCTGGTCCTGGAGCCGGACAGGGCGGAGGCCTATAATCAGCGCGGCGTGATACGGGACCTGCAGGGAAAACAGGATCTGGCACTGGAGGACTTTTCCCGGGCCATCAGCCTCGACCCCCGCGCCGGCAGCGCTTATGCCAACCGGGGAAAGATTCTGGGGCGCCGCGGAGAGATCGGCCGGGCCCTGGCGGATTACGGCAGCGCCATCGCCCTGGGTTTTACCGACAGCCTGGTCTACAACAACCGGGGTCTTCTGCTGCTGCATAAAAAGCGGCTGGATGAGGCGCTGGAGGATTTCCGCCGCGCCGCGGAACTGGAACCCTCCTCCTTCGTGGCCTATTACAACATGGCACTGGCCTGCTCCGAGAAGGGGGATCAGAAAGAGGCCCTGCGATACTTCCGCAGGGCCGCGGCCCTCAGCCTGAGGGACCGCTCCCATGCGGGTTTCCTGAGAGGGCACCTGGAATCCAATCCCGGGGAGCTGAAGACCCTGCGCGACACTGCGGAGTTCCGCAAATGGATGTCCCGTTTGAAACGGCGGTAAGATTTGCCGTAAGGAAGCCTTTGCGGTATATTGATATCAACACGCAACGATTGGGTGTTATTAGGAAATACGGTTTGCAACCCTGTCTCCAAAGGAGCAGGGGCATTCCAGTCAGGGACGATGATCATTGAGAGGGAGGATGATGTCATGAAACTGCAATTCCACACGGAGGGAAATGTCTCCCTGCCGGTCATATCCATACGGGGAAAGATATTTCTTTTCCTCGGGATTCTTACGCTGCTCTTTGTTCTTCCAGCTCTGCTGCACAGTCAATGGATCACGGGTCCCCTGGTGAACGCCCTGCTCCTGGTGGCGGCGGTCCTGCTGGGGCCCCTCGAGGCGGTGGTTCTGGGGCTTCTGCCAAGCACCGTGGCGATGAGTTTCGGCCTGCTCCCGCTGCCCCTGGCTCCCGCGATCCCCGTCATCGTCCTGGGCAACGCTGCCCTGGCCCTGACCTTCACCGCCGCCCGCCGATGGGGGTTCTTTCCGGCCGCCGGACTGGCCGCCCTGGCCCAGTTCCTGGTGATCTATGTCGGCGCCCTGCATCTCCTGGCATCCCTCTTCAGGGTAAAACTGGCGGAGGATGTGGCGATCATGCTGAGCTGGCCGCAGCTCGTCACGGCCCTGGCGGGGGGGCTGCTCGCCTGGATGGCGCTGAGCCTGCTGAAGCACAGGGACCGGTAGCGGCGTCTGGCATCCCATGGCCCTTTTCCAACTGGGAAAGGGCCGGTCCTCCTGAAATGGAAAAAATTACTGGTGAAAGAGGGATGGCCATTTCCCCTTTTTTCTTGACTTAATTTTCCCTAACCTCGAATAATATATGAAGAGGCCCCGCAGACATGCCCATCGTACAATCGAGGAGGAAAATCATGAAGCGAATCATCACCCCGTCCCTCATGCTGGCCCTGCTGGTCTTTGCATCGGGATGCAAGAGCATACCCAGTCTGGCGGTGGTCAGCGTCAAGGACCAGTCCGCCGTTCTGGAGATGGACGAGAAGAAGATCAAACCGGACAATCTGATGCTTCTGAAGAAGGCCGTCATCAGCGAGGACAGGCACCATCTGCTGTTGGTGGCGGACGAGAAGGGAGAGATGATACTCTTCGATACGGCGGAGGGAAAAATCATCAACAAGCCGGATGTGGCCCTTGCGATTGACGGGCGGAATATTCCAGTGGACGATTCAAGCGATGCCTATCATCAAAACGGCTGCAGTCCCGAAAAGAGCTATTGTGCGGAAGTTAGCGGCCCCCTGCATAAAAGAGTTGTTCGTGTAATGAGGGCTGATGGAACCGATGTTCCCGGTAAAATAGACTGGTCCTGGACCACTGCCCCCGGGATGTTTCTGTTCGTAAAGAAGGATCTGCTGGCGCTAAGGTTTTCCGGTGGCAGTAATGAATTTCGATTCATCAGCATCCCATCATTGAAAACGGTTAAATCATACAATATACCCTATACAACGGCCTTTACAGGAAATCTTCGCCTGTCTCTCTCCGCAGACAAGAAGGGGGATTACCTGGTGCTGCATGACTGCAAGCTGGTGCAGATATACCGAACCCGGGATCAGGAACTGGTGGCCAATCTGATGATGCGCGACAGGGACAACTGGATCGTGGTTTCCAGCGAAGGCTATTTCGAGGGGACTCAGAGCATGATCGACGCCCTGGTCTGGCGTGTGGGGGAGGAGCGTATCCCCCTGGCCAACTTCGACCGCGGCAAGTTCTACCGTAAGGGACTCCTGGGGCATGTCCTGGGCCTGGAAGCCAAAAAGCCGAAGACGGCCGCCCGAAAGGCCGCTTCCGAGGAGATCAACGCCGGAGAGCGACTGATAGGCAAGGTGCGCAAGATCGATCCGTCCGGGGAGATCATCGTGGCCTCGGGCAAGAAGCCTCTGGTGATGGGGGAGAAGGTGTTTGTCATCCTGGAGGGGAAGAAGGTTACGCTGGAGGTCACCTATCCCATGATGACGGTGGCCAAGTGCAGGGCCTCCGGCTCACAGAAAGCCTCCGCCCGAAAGATCAGGACGGGCATGCCGGTATTCAAATAGCCGGCTCTCAGGGGACGGCGGGTTCCCGCGCAGGAAGCTGAATGGTGAAGGCGGTGCCCACACCGACGGTGCTCCTCACCTGAATGGTGCCGTTGTGCCGGCGGATGATACCGAAGATCACCGCCAGACCCAGCCCCGTGCCGCGCCCTTCGGTCTTGGTGGTAAAGAAGGGGTCGAAGATCTTCGTCAGGTTCTCCTCTCGGATGCCCACGCCTGTGTCCGACACCTCCATGATGATCATTCCCGCGCCCTCGTCGTAGCGCGTGCTGATGCTGATGACGCCCCCGCCGGGCATGGCGTGGGCTGCGTTTTCCGAGAGATTGTTTATGACTGATTTCATCTGGTTGACGTCCATCATGCTGTTCGGTACGCGGTCGTCCAGCTGCTTTTCGATCCGGATGGCCTGAAAGTTGATGTGCTTCTCCAGTATCTTCAGCGTGTTGAGTATGATGTCGTTGAGATTGGCCGGTTCCTTCTCATGCTTGGATTCCCGGGCGAAATCCAGGAGTCCCTTGACGATGTTGCGGCAGCGAAGGGTCTCCTTTACGATGGTCTCCAGGTCCTCGGTGTATTCCGAGTCCTTAAGGTCTTCCAGCAGCAGGCTGCTGTAGGTGAGCACCCCCGTCAGGGGGTTGTTGATCTCGTGGGCGATCCCCGAGGCCAGGCGGCCCAGGGAGGCCAGTTTTTCCGACTGTATGAGGGCGTTCTTGGCGTCCACCAGCTCTTCGTAGGATTCCTTAAGCTCCCGGGCGGTGTTTTTCAGGGTGTCGATGGTGTAGGGGAGGCACATCTCGCTCTCCGCCAGCCCCATGTGGATGGCAATGGCATGCTCCATGCAGGTGTCGTAACCGCAGGCGCCGCAGTTGAGCTCGTCCTCGGGATTGAACTTTCCCTTGTTCCTCAGAATTACCTGCAGCTCCTCCTTGGTGGGAGCCGGTATCCGAAGGTCGTTTTCCCGGAAGCGGACGGAGAGATCCAGGTCTTTCAGCTTTTCCACGGTTCTGTCCCATTCCCCCCGGTCAAGAAGGTGATAACGCTCCTGGGCGTACTGGCTTACATAGGAGCGGCGGCTGAAGTGGGTCTGTTTCGTGGTCATCCCCGGGCCCATGATGCAGCCGTTGCAGCAGAGGAGTTCCAGGAGCCGGATGTTGTGGGGGATGCTCTCATATTCCTTGAGCGTGTGGACGAACTGCTTGGTCCCGTCCGTGGCGAAGACGGTGTTGGAGAGCAGGTCCTCCTGTATTTCGGCGGACTGCAGCATCCCCCTGCCGATGGGATAGAGGGTGCCCTTGCCGGGATGGGGCGGATCGAACTCCGAGGGCTCTGCCGTTGCGCCGGAGAGGCCCCTGCGTTCCAGCATGGAGCGCAGTTCGATGAATGTTAGCACCTCCGCGACTTCGCTGGAGAGGTCCTCCCTCAGGGCCTCGTCCTTCTTGGCCAGGCAGGGGCCGATAAAGACGATCTGTATCTCATCGCCGTAGAGCCTGTGCAGGGCCCGGGCCGCACTGATCATGGGGGAGGCCACGGGCGCCAGGTTCGGAACCAGGGCCGGGTGATATTTCTCAATGTAGGAAACGATGGCCGGGCAGGTGGTGGCGATATAGGGAGCGCTGGAGTTTTCTACGAGCTCTTTGTACTGGAGCGAGACCAGATCGGCCCCGAAGGCCACCTCTATCACATAATCGAAACCGAGGGTGCGCAGCAGCCCCACGAGATTGCGGTAGTCCATATCGTAGAATTCCGCGGCAAAACTGGGGGCCAGGCAGGCGGCGGTTTTCCTGTCCGATGCCAGCAGCGAGAATACGTATTCCTTTGAGCATCGTACCTGCTTGGCCTGCTGAGAGCAGACGCGGAAACAGTTGCCGCATCCGATGCAGCGGTCCTGTATGACCTCCGCCTGGCCGCCGGAGATTCTTATGGCCTTGGCCGGGCATTCCCGGACGCAGGTGTAGCAGACACGGCATTTCTCCTTGATGGTCTTGACCAGGGGCTGTTTTTCGATTCCGTGCATAAGTTTATCAGTATACTTCAAAAATCTCCCTTTTCCGTAATTTTTCAGCCGGCAGGGGATTTGTCAACAGCATTTCCTCCCTGGCCGGAAGATCGGGATCAGCGGAGTGGTTGGAAAACGGCAAAAGTGTTGACGCCCTTTTACGGGACCCCTATGGTAGAAAGCATTATACACGGTAGAGGCTATGGCATGATTGCGCTGTTCAATAAATATCCCCTTCTCTCGAAACGGCTTGCCCATGTGGAACTGGCGGAGCTGCCCACGCCCGTGGAAAGGATGGCCCGCCTGGGAGCGGACCTGGGCGTCGAGGAGCTTTTCGTCAAGCGGGACGATCTGAGCGGCCGTCTTTACGGCGGCAACAAGGTGCGCAAGCTGGAGTTCCTCCTGGGCCAGGCCCTGGCCGAGGGGAGGAAGGCGGTTATGACCTTCGGATGCGCCGGCAGCAATCACGCGCTGGCCACAGGGATCTACGCCCGGGAAAAGGGACTCCGTTCCCTGTCGATGTTCGTGCCCCAGCCCCGGGCCCGCTACGTGCGCCGCAATCTTCTCCGGGGGCTGGCGGCCGGGGTCGAGTTTCACTGCTATCGGGGGGGCGCGGGAACACTCCTGGGCACATGGTCGGAGATGCTGAGCAGCGGCCTGCGGGACCGCCGGCTGCCGATGATCATCCCCTTCGGAGGGACCACGCCCCTGGGGATCGCCGGATTCGTCAACGCCGCGCTGGAGCTCAGGGAACAGGTGGATGCCGGACTGCTGCCGGAGCCTGATCTGATCTACTGCCCCTTCGGCTCCATGGGGACCGCCGTGGGCCTGGCCCTGGGCTGCCTGGCGGCGGGGATGAAGAGCCGCGTGACAGCGGTCCGGGTGGTGGACGGTCGTTTTGCCGGCGAGCGGGTGGCGTTGCAGCTTTTTGAGAAGACGAACAGCCTTCTCGCCGGGGCCGATCCCGGTTTTCCGCGCTTTTCCGCGGACGGCGCGCCCCTGGACATTCGGCATGATTATTACGGGAAGGAGTACGCCCTCTTCTCGGAGGAGGGCCTGGCGGCGATGAGTCTGATTCGAAAAACCGAGGGGATCGGGCTGGAGGGCTGTTACACAGGCAAGGCCCTGGCCGCCCTGGTGGGGGATGCCCGTGCGAGCCGGCTGAAGGGAAAGAGGGTTCTCTTCTGGAACACCTATAACTCCCGGGACTTCGGGCCGTTGATCGAGGGCTTGGATTATCACCGCCTGCCTTCCGCCCTATGGGAATACTATGAGAAAGATCTTCAGCCCCTGGACCGGGAGGAGGCGCCATGCTGAAGGCCCTTCTCTTCGATATAGACAACACCCTCATTCTCTTCGATGAGCTGGATTTCTTCAAACGGTACCTGCCCGCCGCGGGGCGCTATTTCGTGGACGCCCTTCCCGCGGAGGATTTCCCCCGGCGTCTGGTCTCCGCGACGCGGGGGATGATGCTGAACAGCGGAACGGTCAGCAACCTGGAATATTTTCTGGAGCTCTTCTGCGCGGGTCTCAGCCTCTCGCCTGCAGAGGCCTGGGAACGGTTCCGTGCATTCTACGGCAGGGACTTTGAGAACTTCCGATCCCTGGTAACCCTGCCGGAGGGGGTGGCAGGCGTCTTCGTCCGTCTGGCAAAACACGGTTTCAAATATGTCCTGGCATCCAATCCCATATGGCCCCGGGATATTCAGCTGATGCGGGCCCGCTGGGCCGGGCTTGAAGATACGGACTTTCATTTCGTGAGCCATCTGGAGAACATGAACCGATGCAAGCCCCACCCGGAATATTTTCTACAGATTGCCTATGCCCTGGGGGTTTCTCCCGGGGATTGCCTCATGGTGGGCAACGATCTGGTCAACGACATGCAGGCCTCGCGCGTGGGGATGAAGACCTACCTGGTTCAGGACGGTGAGGAAATCAACCGTGAAGGCACGGCCCTGAGGCGGAACCTGCTCCCCGGAGCCGGGGACCTGGAGATAGCTGCCGATTTTCAGGGAGCCCTGAGGAATTTGCCGGAAGCCGTGGACCGGCTGATGGATGAACGTTAAATGGCATCTCGGCGGGATCGTTCGACTTCCGGGAATGATCAGGACCTGGGGTCTTATTGACTCCCCGTCGACTGGGCGAGTCCGGAAGCCTCGAGTGAAACTAACAATGCGGAAGGCGGAATATGATAGACAACGATTACAGGAAAAAGCTTATAAGCCCGGAGGAGATGATTCCCCTGATCAAACCGGGCTTCCGAATCTTCATAAGCAGCGGGCCGGCCATTCCCGCACGCACGGTGACTGCCATTGTGGGCTCCGACGAGAAGAACATCCAGGACATCGAGATCATCCAGCTGATCACCCTTGGGGATTACATCTCCTCCGACGGGGATACCGATGACCGGAAATACCGTCTGAAGACCTTCAACGTTGGGGAGAGCATCAGCAAGGAGTTCCGGGAAGGGCGTGTGGATTTCATACCCGCCAATCTCATGGAGATCCCCCTGCTGCTGAAAAGCGGCGCCGTGGGCATCGAC
>CALCJG010000091.1 GCA_937967705.1 uncultured Spirochaetia bacterium | reverse complement strand
GAGGTCGAGGAGGAGGCGGACAGTCTCTTCAGGAATGGCTTCCGCCACATCCTTCTCGTCAGCGGGGAAAACCGGAAATCCGTGCCCCTGTCGCTGCTCTCAGAAATTGCGCAGAGGATTCACAGGAGATTCGCCTCCGTTTCCATCGAGGTCTACCCCATGGAGGAAGAAGAGTACGGGGAGATGATCCGCTCCGGGGTGGACGGGCTGACCCTCTATCAGGAGACCTACGACCGCGTAGAATACGCCCGTGTCCATCCTGCAGGGAAAAAACGGGATTTCTCCTGGCGGCTAGCCGCGCCGGACCGGGCAGGAAGAGCGGGGATGCGGAGGATCGGCGTGGGAGCCCTGCTGGGTCTGTCCGACTGGCGCGTGGAAGGCTTCTACACAGCCCTCCACGCTTTCTATCTCACCGGAACCTACTGGCGCAGCCAGATACAGGTCTCCTTCCCCCGGCTTCGCAGGGCCGCCGGGGGATACGAACCCCCCTGCGAGATAACCGACAGGGATCTGACCCATCTCGTATGCGCCCTGCGCCTGATCCTCCCGGACGCGGGACTGGTGCTGTCCACCCGGGAATCCCCCCGCATACGGGACAATCTCTTCCCCCTGGGGATCACCATGATGAGCGCCGGCTCCAAAACGGAACCCGGAGGTTATACCCGCGTAGTGGAGGCGGATGAACAGTTCAGCGTGGAGGACAGCCGTCCCCCGGAAGCGATCGCCGAACTGATCCGAAGCCGGGGATTCGATCCCGTCTGGAAGGACTGGGACCGCGATTTCCTCTGAATCAATGCTTCCTGGAGGACTTAGGCTCCTTGGCCTTTTTAGGAGATGCCTCCACGGATTTCAATATATCCTTAACCCTGTACTCCGGGAGCCAGCTGATCCCGCCGCTCGCCACATCATAAATAGCGCCCACCACTTTAACTTTACCGCTGGCTGTCAAATCCCGCACAGCCGGACTCCTCATAAATAGATCCTCTATCGACTGCCATACGTTTTCCTGAATGGCATAAGGAATAATTTCATCCCCCTGCATGGCCTTATGATCCTTGATGGCCCTTTTTACGGCGGGTTCGATGTTGTCGATCAGCGGAGGAATGTTCTGCTCAAGCTCATGCCCCTTTCCCTGAACTTTATGAGTCACAGCGGTCACTGCACCGCACTGCGTATGACCCAGAACGACAAGGACGGGTGTTTTCACATGAGCCAGTCCGTATTCGATAGAACCGGCCTCGTCGGTGTCGCAAACGTTGCCAGCAACCCGTATGACAAAGATATCCATGATCCCGGCATCGAAGATCATCTCCACAGGGACCCTGGAGTCGGAACAGGTGATTACCGTCGCATAGGCATAATCCCCCTGGTTTTCCCTGCCTGCCTTCAGGAGTCGTGCCTTGTCCCCATGGGGATGGAGGGATTTACCGTTTACAAAACGCTCATTGCCCTCCTTAAGCATGGTGACCACTTCATCGGGTGAGGGCTTGGTCCCGTCTCCCTTAACCTCCTTCAGTGCAGTGGCTGCGGGAGAATGTCCCTTATTCTTCTCCTTACCGCAGGAAATCGATAATGCAAGCGCCATTGCAATAACGAGCGATACCAGTTTTGCCCCTTCCGTGTTTCTTCGCATTTACCCCTCCTGACTCTCATTTAAGAATATTTATTAAATGAAACCCCGTCTATTAACACGAAGTACCATCTCCCGCTGTCAAGACTCTTCCTCCGTCTGATCCAGCTTCTTGAAGGCGTCGATATTATCCGCCAGTTCGTTAGCGCTCATGTCAACGATCCTAGCGTAGCTGCTCACCATATTGGCGTTGTCCAGGGTATTCACTGAGATCTCGTTGATGCTGTTGATCGCCGTAGTCAGTTCCTGTACAACGTGCTTCTGTTCCATGGAAAAATTGTAGATGCCGCCGCTGATCTCGCTCAGCATGCCGATCTTGGTGCCTATATCATCGTTCATCCGGCCCAGGTTCTCGTTAAAATCGATGGTTTCGTTCAGAACGCCCTTGGTTTCCAGAAGCTTGTCCATGATCTCGAGGAACACCCCCGAGGCCCCGCTAATGTGGGCCAGTTCCTCGGTCATACGCCCCGTATGCACCGATATGGTGGCCTGTATCCCCTTGACCAGTTCCGCCGTCTGATCGGCCAGCTTATTGACCTCGTCCGCCACCACCGAAAACCCGCGTCCCGCCTCCCCCGCCCTGGCCGCTTCTATGGCAGCGTTGAGGGCCAGGAGGTTGATCTTGTCCGCCACCTCGTTGATGGAATTGACCGTTTCCTCGATATTTTTCAGGTAGACGGCCATTTCCTCAATGGCCGTTACGGACTTCTTCATGGTCTTCTCGCCTATCTCCACCTTGCCCACCGCCAGGTTGAAGCTTTCCGTAAGCCTTGTTATCCTGCCCGCCAGCTCGTTGCTGTTTTCATTGATCATGGATATGTCACCCTTGATCTGGTCGAGGCTGGTGAATTGTGCTTTCACGTCCTCGAGATTGGTTTCGAAGGAAGAGGACATCTCCTCGTAGGCGGCGGCCGTTTCTTCCACGATGGCGGTCAGCTCCCGCGCGATATCCGAGAGCTTGGCGGAGGATTGATTGAGATCAGAGCTGACCCTCTTCACCTCGCTGGAGTTCACCGTGGCGGTTTCCACCATATGCTTGATGGAGGCCACCATGTTGTTGAAGGATGTGGTGACATAACCGATTTCGTCCTCGATCTCCACTGGAATAAAGACGTCAAGGTCCCCCTTGTTCACCTTCCGGACCCCCTTAGCCAGATTCCCCAGGGGGTTGATGAGTATATTGGCAAAAAAGTACTGATATCCGTAACGGACCACGACCATCATGACCAGAAGCAGAATCACGATGTTCAGCACCGAAGGATGGAGATAGGTCCTGTATCCGATATAATCATACCCCACCTCATAGATCTTCCCTGCCGTCTCATCCACCTGCATATAGGAGACATAGTGATCCAGACCACCGTCGAAGGCACGGTACAGACGCCTTCCAGGGGGATTCATGGGAGCCAGGTAGGCAAGGATCTCCTTTTTCAGAACATTCCCCTCGCTCTTGCTTTGCGTTAGATGATCGCGGAGTGCTGTCTTGAAGTATTCGAAAATGGTGTCTTTCTTTTCCAGGTAACGCGTCAGAGACTCCCGAAATCCGTCATCGTGAAGATGCTGAATCTTCACCCTGTGGTATTCGACACGCTTGCTGAGCCCCTCAATGCTTTTCAGCAGAATGACAAGGGCATCCTTTCCGTCTTCCGGAAGTGCATCCGCCAGGGCCTTCAAAGAATACCGGTACCCGTCGAAATGCCTGCCACCCTGCTGCAGAACGTCTTTCAGTCCGCTCTGCAGGGAGGATGATTTGAGCCTGCTGATCTTATGATGAATATAGGTATGAATCAGCTCCTCCTTCAGCGATAGGTAAGCGATCTTTTCAGCCCCCTTGCCGTTCGCCCATTCTCCCTTATCCGGCTGAAAGGCCAGAAAATAACTTCCCAGGGAATCCAGGTTCCCGCGCTGAACGGCCAGCGCTGTGGTGTTGCGGTAGATATCGTCGAAGGCCTCGTCCCGCTCCGTGAGGGAGAAATGGCTGAGGAACTGCAGCATCACGAGTATCGTCACCCCGCTGATACCGATGAGCTTCCCCATGAAGGAAATCCGCTCCCTGGCGTTGTTGATATAGAGAACCGCCATGATGAAAAAGCCAAGAACGTTGAAGATGACCCAGGTATTTTGAAAGAGTTCCCGGGTCAGGATCCCGTCACGGCTGAGGGTGTTGGTGATTGCCGGGATGGTGGTCGCGAAGAGGTACGTCGCGGCCATCATCAGCAGCACCTTTCTCTCCCTACCAGGGGATGTACTAGCCCTCCAGGAAGCCAGAATTACGCCGATGATAATATTGAGCAGGATCAGCAGGCCGATGATCTTACTGATGGCATCGGCATCAAAATCCCAGTAATGACCCTGAAAAATATAGACCTTGGCCGACATGAGGGTGACGGCAAAAAAGATGCCGCTGACGACAAAAGTCATTATATACCAGGTTATGAGGAAGAAACGGGCGGCTTTAAGGGCTCTGGGGGATGGGTAATAGAAAAAGAAGACGTCCACGTGAATCTCAAGAAGAAGTATCATAAAGACCGTTATCCAACGGTGATAGGCGGCCAGGGGGTGATAGATGCTCGAACTGATCAGATACCCGATATTGAAAACGGCCATCATCGCATACCCTATACCGAGATGCAGTGTGGCCTTTGATTTATTCTTCACCGTCAGCAGAAACAGGGAAATGAAGCCGAAAAAAATGACCGCAATCAGGGAACCGATGGAAAATGAATTAAGATAGAGAACCCCCATCCTCTTCCTCCATGGATAAAATAGAATCCCGTAATCTAAAACTCATACGGAATCATAGTACCGCCTCCGATGAGACGAGAAACTCTTTCCTTCCATTGATCACTGGATTCCCTGATTCCCTCCCGCAGATAACTGGGAAACCGAG
>CALCJG010000090.1 GCA_937967705.1 uncultured Spirochaetia bacterium | reverse complement strand
CACCCTGAGGCGGCTTTCTGTGCTCTGGAGAAAGCGGAAGGTCTTTTCCGGCCGGGATTTCTCCATACTGCTCATGCCGTCCCTGATCCATCTCATCTTCGTCGGCATGCTCTCCGGGCATCTGCTCACCTTTACCGCCCTTCATCAGGAACGCGTCCCCCTGAAGGAGGGGGGGATGGTTACGCTTCCTGATCAGACTTCCCTTTGGGTGGCCCATATCTCCCACGAATTCTTTCCGGAGGAGTCCCTGCTGAGAAAGAGAATCTCCCAGTCGACAGTGAAGCTGGATCGGGTGGGGGATGGCGTCCGCGAGGAGGTGCGCCTGCGGTTCCTGGAGCCGGCCTATGTCGGGGGATACCGGCTGCACCTGGACATGATGCGCAAGGGCATGCGGCAAAAGTTACGGATGCCTGAAAAACTCGATGAGACCTGCAACAAGGCCAACCTCTATCACGTTCAGAAGGAGCAGAAAAAGGAACCCCAGCTCAATCTGGTCATTACCCGGGACCCCGGGTTGATGGTGATCATTCCCGGTTTCTTCCTTTTGATTCTCAGCCTGCTCTGGTACTTTCCCCAGTACCGGCGGAGCAGGTCGGATGACGGAGAGAGCGCGCTATGAAACGTAATTTGCTTGTCGGAGTTCTGGCACTATTCCTGATCGCCTCCGGGTGCGGGAAGAAAACGGCGGAGGTCTCGGTGATCTGCACCATCGGTCCCCTGGAAGCGGGCCTCATGGAGGAGCTGGGTATGCAGTTCGGGAGGGAAACGGGACTTAAGGCGCGCTTTACCGGCGCCGGATCGGGCAAGGCGCTGGCACGGGCCGAGGCCGGCGGGTTCGACATGGTCATCGTTCACGCCCGGACACTGGAGGAGGATTTCGTCCGTCGGGGTTTCGGCCGCGGGCGCGTGGATTTGATGTACAATGATTTTTTCCTCATGGAACCGGCGGCGGACCCGGCGGGGGTGCGCGGGCAGAAAAATGTTTTGGCCGCCCTGCGGCGCATCGCGTCACTCCGGCGTCTCTTCCTCTCCCGGGGGGACCGCTCGGGAACGCATATGGCGGAGATGCGGCTCTGAAAAGAGGCGGGCGTAAAGCCTGCGGGAAGCTGGTACCGCACATACGAAAAGGGGGCGGAGGGCAATGTCTCGACGCTGCGGCAGGCCGACCGTCTGGGCGCCTACACCATAATCGACCGTGCGACGGTTACGTCCCTGGGTAAAGAGATACGGCTCACGGCCCTGAGGAAGGGCGATGCGGCGCTGCTCAACTTCTTCACCCTCATCCTGGTGAGCCCGCAGAAGATCAAGAACGTGCGTGAGAGGGAGGCCGCCCTCTTTGCCGACTGGCTCACCGATCCCGAAAAGGGGCAGAGAATCATACGCGATTTCCGAAAGGGGGGTTCCCCGGTACAGCTCTTTTTTCCCAACTCCCTGCGCTGGAGGGAACGGGAGGGGGAAACCCGTCCCTAGGCGGGAAGAGGTTTGTTTTCCATCTTACCGAAAAGCCACGGCGCACCCAGTCCCGTCCATATCCCCATGCAGGCGTACTTGACGAAGAGATACGGGAGATATCCCGCTGATGTCTCCGCCGGGGCTATCAGGGAGGGAAGCCCGTTCATGAGGAGGAAAACGGCGATTCCCAGAAGGTAGCGGACAACCCTCTGCCGGGCGCCTTCCGCGTCGGGCATGGCGATGTAGCGCCGTTCCAGGGGATAGGCCAGTCCGAATCCGGCCAGCAGAGCCATGGGGCGCAGCGACCATTTGCTGGGGGCTACCAAAGCGAAGAGCAAAGGGATGGCAAAACCCAGGATCATCTGCCAGGGTAGACTGAGAGCCCCAAGGCGTTCCTCGGCCTTTTCCGCGAGAAAGTGGAAGGGGATCATCAGGGCCAGGGCCAGTATCCATCCTCCGAAGATATCCGTGGGGAAATGCACCCCCAGGTAGATGCGGGAGAGGGCGATGAGCAGTATGATTGCAGCGGCCCCCATAGTGAACCGCGGGTTCCTCATCCAGAGAGAGAGATACCCCCAGAGTACAAGGGAACCCTGGGCGTGTCCGCTGGGAAGGCCCGGTCCCCCGGTGTGGGCGATCTTCACGGCGGGATCCAAGTGATAGGGCCTCGGCTGGTTCAGGAGGGTTTTCATCTGTGAGTTGACCCAGCCGGAAAAGAGGAAAAGAAAATAGAACCGGGCGGCCATGGACTTGTTCACGCACCAGAAGAGGAAGGGGAGCGTCAGCATGTAGAAGAAGTCCCCTCCCGTCATGGTTATGGCTATGAAGAAGTAATCCAGGAATCCCGAACGGGCCTGCTGTACAAATCGGACGACATCCACCCCCCACCACAATACGCTTTCCATATATCCGCTCATTCCTCCTTGCTCTGTTTTTTACAATCAGGCCGCTGTCCCGGCCAGGGCTTTTTTTACATTGTCAATCAGCAGGTCCTCGTTGATGGGTGCTGCCAGATAGTTGACGGCTCCCCTCTCCAGCGAATCGATCAGGGATAGGGGATCGTTCTTGGTGGATACCACCAGGACGGGGATGGAGGCAAATTCCTTCCGGGTTTTGAACCTCTCCAGGAGGTAGAGCCCGTCGATGTATTTGAGATAGGTGTCGATGATGACAAGGCCGGGTTGTGAAACCTGGACGGTTTCGAAGAGCTCCAGCGAGTTTTCCAGAACCTCCACCCTGTAGCCGGCTGCCTCCAGAATAAATTTGAGAAATTCTGTGAACTGTTTGTTTTCGTTTACCAGCAGGATGGTCTCCATGGTCGCGTTCCTCTCAATGGGCGTACTGCTTGGACAGCATGTCCACCAGCCTGGTATTGTTGATGATGCGCACTATCTTGCGCACGGCGTCATGGCGGAGATCCACGCCGATGGGGTGAAGCTTTTTATTCCGGTTGACGTCGTAGAATATCCTGACGCGGGGGTTGAGGATGTTTCCCTTGAAGGTCTCCTCAACCCGGGCGAACTCGTAGACCCGTTCCTTGCGCTTATTGTCCGACGTGAGACGTACGGATTCGAGCATGATGAATTTCCCGTCCTGCAGGAATATCCTGCCCTTGTTCAGGGAGAGGGTCATGATTTTCAGAAACTTGTAGATGTCATCCAGGGGATAGAGGTAATTGGAGATGTTGAGCATGTATCGCAGGGCATTCTCCGTAGATATGGCGGTCCGGTACGGGCTTTTTGTGGTGATGGCGTCGTAAAGGTCGAAGATGGCAATCATGCGCACCTCTTCCGGCAGCTCCATGTACTGGGTTTCGCTCCTCTTGTCTTTCTGTTCCTCGCGGAAGGGATAGCCAGGATTTTTAAACTTCCTGTGATGAAAGAGGGCAACGAGCTTGATGATGTTGGGAACGACTTTTTTCCGGTCACTGCTCTCTACGGCGTCCAGGATGCGGTAACCTTCCCTGGTGTGCTCCATGATGGCGCGGAATTCCCCGCGGTTCAGGAGGCCGGCCTTGTTGATGATCTCCACGGGAACCCTCAGCTTGCCGATGTCGTGCAGGTAGCCCGCCGTGGCCATGTTGCGTATCCCCTCCTCGCTGTAGCCGGATTTGAAGGCGTAGATCATCGACAGAAGCCCCACGTTCACGGAGTGGACGTAGGTGTGCTTGTCATAGCCCTCAATGTCCGAGAGGAGGGTGAGGATGCCGCCGGATTTGTCCTGAATCTTGAGCCCCTGAACGATGGAGATCAAAACATTGTTGGTGTTTATGTACTGTTCGAAGGTGAGGGTGCCGGTTTTCCGCACCTCGCCGTAGGTGCGCCCGGTATCCTCCAGCAGGTCGTTGAGGGTCTGCCTTGAGATGATCTCCTGCTCGAAGGAGGCTTCGCTTTCGGCGATCCTGGGTATGAAAAACTTCTTCCCCTTGCCGGTCTCACGGTCTATGTCCTCCGGCGTCAGGGCCTGGCCGGAGCGGAAGACCGTGTTCCCCTCCTGGTCAAGGATGCTGAAGTTGAGCATCTTCTGCCCGCTCAGCTTCTTCAGGTAGGCACCGGATATCTCCCGGAACTTTTCAAGGTCTATGGTTATCTCTTCCATCCGATCCAGCCGAATTCGGCAAATCCGCAATAATGGTCAAAGTATATCGCTAATAGCTGTTTGACTATAATATTTTTGATGTGCTGTCAACTTAATTTATGGGATGTCAGGGGGATGTCCCTTATTTGCGGGCGGCCCTTTCCGGGTAGGGGCCTGAGAGATAATCGATGCCCAGGTCCTTCAGCACCTGGTACTCCTCCTCCAGGGATACTTGATCCGCCAGGGTGTCTATCCCCAGCTGTTCCGCGAAGATGTTGAGGCCGTTGATGATTTTGATCCGGTCCTTGAAGAGGTGTATATGGCGTATGATGTTTTCCGAGAAGATGATCAGGCGGAATTCCACGAGGGAGAGGAGGTTCAGAATGGAATTTCCGATGTAGCAGTTGGTGATTCCCAGGGTGGCCAGGGGCGGCATGTCGGAGGCCAGGTGGGAGAGCGCCTCGCTGCGGAACTTTTCCAGGGAACTCTCGTCGATCAGAATGACGATCTCTCGCCCGACGAAGATCTCACTCAGGGCGAAGACGTAATCCCGCAGGCTGATCGATGAGACCCAGGGAAGGAGAAGGGGGTATTCGATCTTATCCCTGAGGAGATCTGAAAGCAGGGAGAAGAACGGGACCGCCTCGTCAAGGGTTTTCAGGCAGCTTTTCATCAGGATTTCCAAAGGAGAGCTTTTATCTGCCGAGGCCTCGATACTAAAGAACTGATAGCCCGGGGTAAACGTGTCAAGCCGGTAGAACCCGGCGACATCGATCAGCCGGGCCGCCTCATCGCGGTTAGAGCGGGCCAGATTGAACCTTTCCAGCGCCCGGTTGAAGAGCTCCGACCGGTTCCTGAAGGTCTTGATGCTTTCCTTGATCCCGGCGATGTCCCTGAGCAGCTTGCGGGGATTTTCCTTTTCCAGGTAGATGACGTCGCTGGCAAAGGATATCTCGATGCCGAAATCCGCCGTGGACAGGCAGATGTCCTCGGCAATTTCTCCGCAGAGTTCGATGAATTTGTTTCGGTTGATGGAAAAATCCACAACGCTGGGGAAGAGGATGACGAACTCGAAATCGAAAAAGTCCGAAACCGCCGCGTATGTGTCCGAGGGAAAATGATTCTCGCAGCAGGACATGATGATGCGGATGATATTTTCGATGTCGTAGTAGTAGTTCCGGGGTCCCTTGATCGACTCGATATTGAAGAGGGGCTCGATGCGGACGATGAGCGTCCCGATGCTCTGCACCTCGAAATCCAGGGAGGAGATGGTCTCTAGGATGTCGGGCAGGAAGGGCTTCCGGGATATGGAATCGTGGGATGTCTCGTTGACGAAAAAGCCCTTGCGTACCCTGAGGTATTCCCAGAACTTGTCGTTGCGCGCCATA
This sequence comes from uncultured Spirochaetia bacterium, assembly GCA_937967705.1. Taxonomy (GTDB): domain Bacteria; phylum Spirochaetota; class UBA4802; order UBA4802; family JAGODF01; genus CALCJG01. Next base: position 4,409 of record CALCJG010000090.1, on the reverse strand, counting down.
ATGGGGTTGTAGATGTAGACCCGGTCGCGCCCGTCCTTCTTGGCTCCGTAGAGTGCCTGATCCGAGAGCGAGAGCAGTGAGGATACGTTGGAGGCCATTGAGGGGTATTCCGCGATCCCTGCGCTGAAGGAGACGTGGAAGATCGTCTTTTCACTCTTAAAGGGTCGTGACGCCATGGTCTCCCGGATCTGCTCCATGTGGGTCCGCGCATCTACTGCCGAAACGCCCGGGAAGACAATGATGAACTCCTCCCCGCCGAAGCGCGCCGGGAAAAAGGAGGGGGATGTGTTCTCCTTAAGAACTTCCGCCAGATGCATCAGAACAAAATCCCCCATCTGATGACCGTAGAGGTCGTTGATCTGCTTGAAGTTGTCCAGGTCAAGGATGCAGAGGGAAATGATATCGTTTTGGGGATTGTTGATCTCCTCATGGATCTTCTTGATGAACTCCCGGCGGTTGTAGAGCCGCGTGAGCTCGTCGGTTACGGAGAGGAGATAGAACTCGTTGAACTGATTTATTTTGGAAAGCACCAGGGCCCGGAGTTCTTCCGGGTGGAATGGCTTGGCCAGAAAGGCGTCGGCGCCGGTATAGAAGGCCTCCACGCGGTCATCGATCTCGTTGGACGCGGAAATGAAGATGAAGGGGATAAGCTTGGTCTTGATGCCCTTGCGTATGGTCCGGCAGAACTCGTAGCCGTTGATCAGGGGAAGCTCGATCTCGGAGATGATGATGCTGGGAAGCTTGTAGGTGATGTTGCTCATGGCTTCCATGCCGTTTTTGGCGGTGATGAAATCGAAATCGTTATTGCCGAGAGCCCTGATGATGGTTCCGGTATCCTCCTCCGACTGCACAACGATCAATACGGTGTTGGTTCTGGACAATGATTTCCCCCTCGGCAGGTGGATAGGTTGTCTTTCGTCAAGTCTGTTTATATACATGCCCGCCCTTTCGGTCAAGATAATAATTATCTCCGCTCTGCCTAGCAAAAAACATCTTCTGCTGTTCGTTTCTCTTCCCAACTTTCGGATGTGGGGGAGAGGGTTTCGAGCCTATTTCCGTTGACATTACGCCGCGACGATGTTACTATTATCGGTAGAATGAGTCTGTCCGGCACGGACAAATCGAGGAGGGATTCCTGATATGAAGGGCGTAAGAAAAGGGTGCATTCCCGGGATCATTATTTTTATCGCGGCGGCATGTTTCTGGACCGAAGCGGCATACCCGTCTCAGAAGGCGACGGTCAGCTCCCTGGTGGGGGAGGTGAAGGTGATTCGGGACGGCAAAACGATAAACCCGGCGGTGGGGTCTGCGGCCCTTGAGGGAGATCTCTATCGCATAGGAATCCGCTCCTTCGTGGAATTCGACGTGGGCAGGGACCAGCGGATCAAGGTAACGGGTCCCCGGAATTTCCGAATCAAGGGATCGCACCTGGCCGGCGAGGCGGACAAGAGCAATATGTTTCACCGGTTTTACGAGAAGCTGACTAAGGACACCCGGCATCCCGATTTTACCGTAGTGGCCTCCGTCCGGGGTCCCAAAGGCAAGGATGAGGGAGATGAGGCCCTGAGGAAAGAGGCCGTGAAGGTTAACCGGGCAATAGAGCTTTTCAGGAAGAACCGCCTGGATGACTCCTGGAAGATCCTCGAAGAGTTGTCCCGCAATAAAGAACTGCCCCTCTATTTCCAGGGAACCGTCAACTTCTACCGGGGGGAGATCCTCTTTCAGCGGTTGGACTTCGACGGCGCCCTGAAGGAGTATGAAACGGCCTATCGGACCCGGTCGGGCAAGTTTACCCTCAAGGAGGATTCCCTGGCACGGGCCATCATCTGCGCCAGCTACACCGAAAACACCGTGGTGTTGAAAGACCTTCTGGCGGATTACGACAGCCAGTACGGGGACTTCGGCTATTACGCCGAAAGCATCAAGAAGATCAAGAAGAGCCTGAAGTGACCCCTGCCTTCCAGGGAGGGGTCAGGCGTTCGTGTCCGACCAGTTGTACCTCCTCGCGAAATAATTGAAGACCGCCAGGGCCGCTGCCGAGAGGATTCCGGCCACGGCGAAGGGTATCCATACCTGGCTGGGATGATAGGTCGCCCAGAGAAGCCCCGTGGTCTCCGCCGGTGTTTTTCCCAGGAATTTACTCAGGTAGGCGAAGGCCTCCGGCCTGGCGGGAAGCTTATCCAGGTGCAGAAACTCAGTCATGTACCGCAGGGCGAGGGTTGCCTTCTCGCCGGAGGCCCCGTAGATATTGCCCGCAGCAAAGGAGCCGTAGCCCCAGCCAATGGCGAAGGGAATGTTGGCATAGCCCATGAAGAGGGCCTTCTTGTCCTCCGGGGCAATGACCCCCAGATACTCGTTCATCTTGGGCGAGGAGAGCATCTCCCCTACGGAAAAACAGGCGATCCCCGCCAGGCAGGTAAGGATGGACATCGAGGAACCCACGAAGAAGACTCCTGCGCTGGCGATGAGGACGCCGGTCAGTATGGAGCTGAGGCGCCGCATGCGCCGGTTGACGAACCAGGAGAGGGGGGCCACGAAGAGTATGATGAGCAGGGGGTTGAGGTTGATTACCCATTCCTGGGCGATCTGCGGACCCCGGGACTGATCCCTGGCCAGCATAAAGGTGGGGAGATGGGCGGCCAGGGAGGAACTGTCGGTCCAGTCGACGATGAAGTTGGGCAGCATGTCGAAGAGCTGGGTGTAGGTGGCCCAGAAGACCGATGTAATGAGAATGAAGAGGATCAGACGGTAGTTGAGTATCCCCGAGATTGTGATCTTCAGCACCTCCCGGAAACCGCCGGTTTTATCCATGCCGGAATCCACGTTTTTATAGGTTAAGAGCCAGAAGAGATTGAGGGAAACCAGGGCCGCGCAGCCGTAAAAGACCATCGGCCAGGAATAGCCGTAGAGGAAATGAGCCAGGGGGGGGCCCAGGAAACCGCCGATGTTGACCACCATGTAGAAAAATCCCCACCCGGCCCCGGAGCTGTTTTCGTCCAGGGTCTTGACGAAGGTGCCCTGTATGGGCGGCTTAAAGAGGGCCGTGCCCGCCGCCAGGACCATGCATCCCGTAAAGAAGGGCCAGAACTCGCGCTGGGTGGCCATCAAAACATATCCTGCCGCCTTGAATGCGACCGCGGCCACGATCTGCCGCTTGTAGCCGTAACGGTCGGCAAACCCCCCCGTGAAAACCGGGAGCACCGACTGGATCAGGGCCCACCAGAGGAAGATGAAACCCTTGTCTGCCTGGCTGAAGTGCAGCCCGCCTATTTCGTCTGCCTGGGCTATGTAGATGGGAATGACGACCCTCACGCCGTAATAGGCCAGGCGCTCTATCATCTCCATGATGTTGGCCGCCCAGAAGGGCCAGGGGAGGGATCGGGTCTGTCTCCAGAAGGAACCGGTTGTCGTCTGCATGCGTATCACCTCGCTGGCCTTTGCCCTTATCATGAGCCTGTTTTGAATTCAAGAGAAAAAAAAGGACGGCGTCAGTAATTGAACGGTTTTCCGGGGGTGAAGAGCGTAAAAAAAATTGCATAGTCCTTCCTGCAGGATTATTTTGAATATAGTTCTTTTGGTGTTAAAATAGATAAAGATATCAATCAGGGCGGATGTGCGGGCGGAAGGAAGAGATGAAAATTCATCACAAACTCAAGGAGATTATCCGGGACTGCGCGGCCGATCCCTCCCATCTGTCGCCGGAGTGGAAGCGGGCCCTGGAACTCATCGATGCGGACTACCGGCACAGGACCGAGGAGACCCCCGCCGGGGATGTGGTTTTCTCCCGGAAGATAGAAGACACCCTCTGCGATCTTTTTTCCTGTTATCACGCCTTTACGGACATCATCTTCCTGGTGGACGGCGCCGATATCATAGCCGAGTATTCCGGGATGGTCGATGAGCTCTACATGAAGCCCGAGGACTTCCTGGGTAAAAAGATCGGCCATCTCCCCCTCGGAGAGGCGGGACCGGTCATAGCGGATGCCATCCGGCGGGCCCGTATACTGGGGAGCCTTCAGAGCGTAGAGTACTGCCTGCCGGTCAGGGGGGAGGAGTGCTTTTACGAGGCCCGCTTCTTCCCCCGGGAGAGGGGCTGGGTGCTCGTGGCGGTGCGCAATATCACCGATGAGAGGCGGGCTCTCCTGGACCTCAGCGCCAGCGAGGAGCGCTTTCGTCTCCTGGTGGAAACCACCTCCGACATCATCTACACCCTGGACAACCGCGGCACCATAACCTACGTGAGCCCCCGCTTCGAGGAGCTTTCGGGGCATTCCATCGGCGAGTTCCTGGGACATAACTTTACCGAGTTTCTGCCGCAGGAAGAGCTGCCCCATATCATAGCGCTCTTCCAGCGCGGCATGAAGGGGGAGACCACCTCGCTCTATGAAATAAATCTCCGCTTTTCCAAC
>CALCJG010000089.1 GCA_937967705.1 uncultured Spirochaetia bacterium | reverse complement strand
GCCGCTTTCTCCTCCTTTTGTTCCCCTCGGTCGTTAGGTGGATGGACGTCCTCCGATGCGGGAAGAGCGGTTTTGGGAACAGACGGTGCAGGGGACTCCAGGGGTTTTTGGTTCATGGAGGAGATATGCTGAAGGGCGTAATAAGTCCCTCCGATCAGAAAACTCGCCGCGGCAAGGGATGCCAGGGAAGTGATGATCATGCATTTAGCCAGGGAAATTCCTATCCCACTCCGGCGCAGCCAGAAATAGAGCCCCAGGGACATCATGGAAAACAGGCTGTATTTTTTATTTTTTTTGAGAATTTCCACCAGGCTGCGTTTCTGGGCTTTCATCATACCCTGCTGCAGCTCAGCGGGAATGGGGTGACTGAGCTTGTATTTGTCCAGCACTCTCGCCAGTGTATCCGCACGGTTCATAGCAGGTCCTCCAGGCTCTTGATCCCCTTCTGCTCGAAATAATGGGAAATACGAGCCACCAGAACATTGTAGCGGTAACGAACCTGCCGTTCCGTCAGACCGAGATGGGCCGCAACATGTTTGTAAGTAAAGTTGTGTATGGCGATAAGGTCAAACAAAACCTTCTCCGTTTCGTCTTCGAAATTCTCAATGCTGTCAAGGGCCTCCTGAATCATCAGACGGGTATCCCTGAACCCGTTCACGAAGGTGAGGCTTATATCGCTCGTATAATCCTCAACGGACGCCTCGCTTCCTGCTTTTTTCCGATAATATTCCATGATTACATTTTGCATGGCCCCATAGAGCCATTTCCTGGTGTTTTCCACCTTGTTCTGTTTCTCGTAAAGACGGGCGAAAACCTCCTGCGTAATATCCTCGGCATCTACGGCATCGCCCACCTTCGTGTAAACAGTGCTGTAGATCAGCGGGTAGTAATCGTTGAAGGTCTCAGTAAAGGCTCTCGTGTCTTTGTCAAGCTTGAGCATCGGTGTTACAACCCGCTCTCCATGTTAATAAGTGTTGGAATATTAGAAAAAAAGACGAAAAAAACGGATCGAAAAATATTGTCGAAGGGGAATTGATCAGATATTCCCGTAACCGCTTATTGCCACTTGGACTTCTCAAAACGCGATGAATCCCATACACCGCCTTCCAGGTCCTTATCAAAGACGGAATCCTGAAGGACATTGCTGCAGGCCTGGATGTGGAAAAGAAGAAGGGCGAGTATTAAAATTACAATCTTTTTCATCAGTCCCCTCCTGTCTGTTGGGATGAACTGCCTTTCATTTCATGTTAACCACCAATTATTGCTAAAAATCAAGCAGTTTTTTATGAGATCAGAAAAGGTATTTTAGACCCGTTTCGAAGGCAGCCATTTTCCCCGTATGCCCGCTTTCAAAGAATTGCGCGTATGAGGAGGACAATAAAAGACACCACCGGTCCGTTAAACGCCAGTCATAATCAACCCGCATAAAAAGGAGGGGATTGTAATAGTAGCGGGTCTCGTAGGTATAGGCATAAGTTTTATCTTCCACCCTGTCGTAACTTACCCGGCTGAAGAGATAACCGGCCCCGGCGGACATCAGCAGACGCATATTCTCGCTTAATCTAAGAGGATAGCCGGCGGCACCCTCAACAGGTGTCATGTAAAAGGAGGAGATGGATTTCAGGGAGGTTTGGAAGGAATAAAAGCCTGTGGAAACCGTCAATATCATCTTTTTTTTCCAAGGACGGTTGATATAGATCGCAGCACGGCTGCCGTAACCGTAGGAAGCGCCGTTGGAAAAATCCCCAAGGGGATAGAGGAATACGCCGGTAACGGCCAGGTCGTATTTCCCGGTAATGTCCGCAATCCCGCGGTAGTACCGTTCGATGCGGTTCAGGAGTTTTTCCAGAGCCCTGTCCAGGTCCTTCTCCCCATCCGCCAGGGCGCTGGCGCTCACGTCCAGGGTGTCCTCCTCCACGTCGACCACCAGGAGATCGATGGTGTAACGGTTTCCCTCTTTCGTGACCGTCCCAAGAATGACCTTTTTCACTTTTAACAGGCTGCCAACCTTCATGGCGCAGTCATAATCGCGGCAGGTTTTTGCGTTGATCCCCTGAGCCTCCAGGACCTCATCCACCTGGCTCTTTTCCCGGATCGTAAAGAGCCTGGTTTCGTACAGTTTCGTCAGGAGTTGATCGGTCAGGGATCGGGCTGTCATCACCGGGCAGTTGACGGGCTGAAGGTCCAGAAGTGCCAGTTGAATTTTCTGGCGTGGTGCGGCCATCCCGCGACCGGCCATGACCAGGGGGAGCGATGCGATGATGAGCAGAGTAAATACGGATTTCATCTCAATCGACTTGGATTAGAACCCACATTAGGATTGATGTTTCTCCTTACTTTCAGAAGAACGCCAGGCTGGGATCCCGATTGGATATTATTAATACAGGCAGGGATGAATTGCCCCGGGAATCCATAAGCACATAACCTGATTTGAAGCAGAGCAGGAATAAAATCAACAATTTAATAGTATTTGGTGAGGGAAGAAGGCTTCCAGTGGAATATGAAGAAAAATTTAAGAAAACACTTTATGCAACCAGCAATGCTACGCGCAAATCCCTCTTTTATTAAATAATTGAAATTTTTTTTGTCAGTTTAGGGCCGAAAAAGTCACTTATTTCCAAACGCTGTTGTAGTCGTGGCGTTTATTAAAGCGTGGTAAGGGGGGCATAATGAAGAAGGTGGCGGTTGTGGCGCTTCTTCTTTCCCTTTCGCTGGGTTTTCTGGCCTGTAATCCCGCTGTGAATGGGGCCAAATGGAACGAGGCGAAATGGAATACGGACAAGTGGGATTAGGAGGCCAAAAATGTGTTGCAAAAATTGGCATCAGAAAGAAGACTTATGAGCAGTAAATTTCCATTTATGAATGGAAAATGAAAACAATCGAATAGGAGAAAGCAATGAATATTCAGTTCAATATCCATATAGATGACAGAATTATCAGTTTCATTAAGAGGAATATCTCCAAAAAACGATTCATCGGTATGATGGCGGTGCTGTTTCTGGCCTCTTCCGCTCTTATCTACGGCGGTGTTACCAAAGAGTTTACCTTTAAAGCGGGGGATGTCATCAAGGCAGAGGAGGTGAATGCCAACTTCGACGCCCTCTTTGCGGCGGTTAACAAGGCGGCCCCCGCCGGGACGGTTGCGGCCTTTGCCGGGTCAGCCGCCCCCGAGGGCTGGCTGCTCTGTGACGGCAGTTCCGTGAGCAGTGCGGATTATCCTGCTCTCTTTGCCGCCATCGGCACCTCCTGGGGCGGCGATGGCAGTCCCAGCTTCAATCTCCCGGACCTGCGGGGTCGCTTCCTGAGAGGACTTGATGTAACGGGAACCGTGGATCCCGATGCCGCGCAGAGAAAGGATAAAAACGGTACCGTCGTGGGAGCCGTGGTGGGTAGCTTGCAGGAGGATGAGTTTAAATCTCATTATCATTATCAAGGAGCAGGATCTGCAGGAACTTATGGTAGATACGGTAGTACTGGTGGTTTGACAGCTGTATGGCATTCTGATATTGACGGAGAGTGGTCTCCTGGCTGGCAGGATGCCGCATTGAACACTAGTACTCAAGGAGGGATGGAAACACGTCCAAAGAACACAGCTATTAACTTTATAATAAAAATTTGATTTATGTTCTGATTTGGGAAAATAATCTTTTTGTATTTGAATAGAATCATTAATACGAAGGGGGGCGGTTCTCCCTTCGTATTCGGCATAAATGACTTGGTAAAAGGATTGATTACCCATCACTAAAATATTACTAAATAACCGTTTAGAGATGACAGATGCAAATACACTTTCACATAAATATTGATGATCGATTATTAAAAAAACTTAAAACATTATCGCAAAGGCGCTGGCTGGTTTTATCTCTTACCGTCCTAATCGTACTCTCAACTCTGCTGCTCTATGGCACTCTTCATAAGCCCTATACTTTTCAGCCGGGGGAGGTCATCCATGCTGCTGAGATCAATGCGAACTTTGATCTGCTGTTTCGGAAGATCAACACCCATGATCCGCCGGGGAGCATCATTGCTTTTGGTGGGACAACCGCCCCCGAGGGCTGGCTGTTCTGTGACGGCCATTCCGTGAACAGTGCGGATTATCCCGATCTTTTCGCCGCCATCGGCACCTCCTGGGGGGGCGACGGCAGTCCCAACTTCAACCTTCCGGATCTTAGGGGAGAATTTATAAGAGGTTGGGATTATGGTCGAGGGGTCGATCAAGGTAGAACTTTTGGTTCAAATCAGAGTGATGATTATAAACGCCATGCTCATGACCTTGGGGCATCTGTGAGCCCTAATGGACATAGTGGAGGTGAATTTGTTGATTATTATAATTCTTTAATGCATTGGGGTTATGGTGCAACAGCAGGGTGGACATCAAATAGTGGAGGTATAGAAACAAGACCGAGAAATGTTGCACTGAACTTTATTATTAAGTATTAATATCCTAAAAAAGGATCTTGTCGATTAAGATTTTATTATATGCAAGTATTTATACTGTGAAAATTAATACTAAATATAATTTAATTCTCATTCCGATATCTTCGAAAAATCCAGAAGATTTTTAAACGGCTGCAAGATCCCCTCCAACAAGGCCAGGCGGTTGTCCCGCAGGGCTTTGTCCTCTGCCATGACCATGACCTTGTCGAAAAAGGAATCGATAAGAGACTTCCCTTTGATGAGCAGGCCGAAAAGCTCTGTGTACTTATGGGCTTGAATAAATCCTTCGATTTCAGACTTTCGGGAATTGAAGAACTGGAAGAGTCCCTTCTCGGTTTCATCCTGTAGTCCTCCTTCGCTGAAGGAGAGCCGATAATCGGGGTTCTTCTGCCGAAAGGCCGAGACGATGTTGTTCATGCGCTTGAAGCTGAGGAGCATCTGGGAAAAGTTTTCATTTTTTCGGAATTCGTGGAGGCTCCGGGCACGGAGGAAAAGGTCCAGATAATCGTAACACCCGATAGAGAGACAGGCGTCGATCTCGTCGTAGCGGAAACCGCTGTCGGAAAAGATGGTTTTGGCCCGGGCATTGATGAAATCGAGAATCTTCTCCACAAGATCCCTTCCGCTTTTGTAATGTTCGGCGACTCCTTCCAGCAGTTCCCTGAGGGAGAGGCTGAGCTCCTTCTGGATGAGCATGTCCACGACCGCATTGGACTGACGGCGCAGGGCGTAGGGATCCTGGGAACCTTTGGGAATGTTTCCCACGGAATAAGAGCCGAAAAGATTGTCCAGCTTCTCTGCCAGGGAGACAACGACGCTGATAAGGGATTGCGGAAGGGAATCCTCCTGTGATCGGGGGCGGTAGTGATCGTCAATAGCGTCGGCTACATCGCCGTCTTCGCCATCGAGCCGGGCATATACCCGCCCGATCTGACCCTGCAGAGAGCTGAATTCGAAAACCAACGCGGTGTTGAGGTCCGCCTTGCACAGCAGGATGGCGCGGTGGATCTTGTCGGCGGTTGTTTTATCCAGGTGCAGCAATCGTATGAGATGATCGGCGATGCGGTTCATTCGCTCTACCTTGGCATAGATGCTCCCCAACTCCTTATGGAAGAGAACATTCTTCAGGGAATCGACATAGTCCGCCAGCCTCTTTCTGCGGTCTTCGTTGAAGAAAAAACCGGCGTCGTCGAAACGGGCCCTTATGACCCTTTCGTTGCCTGCCTTAATATGGTTCGTGGCCGGATTGTTGGAGATGACGAGAAAATGAGGCATAAGATTCCCATCCTTATCGCGGACGGCAAAATACTTCTGATGCTCTTTCATCTCGGTGATGAGGACAATGTCGGGGATCTCCAGATATTTTGTTTCAAAATCGCAAACGACGATGTGGGGGTACTCCACCAGGAAGGTGACGACATCCAGCAGTTCCTCATCCTCTACGAGTATGCCTCCGATTCTATTTGCGGCAGCGTGAAGTTCCCGGTCGATGATCTCTCTGCGTCGTAAATGATCCACGATGACCCCGTTCTGTTCAAGAAGGGATGGATAGTTCCCGATGCGGTCAATCGATATCATCCGGTTGTGCTGAACGAAATGCCCCCTTGCGATGCTGCCGGAGGCTATCCCCGCTATCTGAAAAGAAACGGGGCGGTCATTAAAAAGTGTGAGAAAATACCTGATGGGGCGGGGGAAGGTGATTTTTTTGTCGCTCCATTTCATTCTTTTAGGGAAGGGTAGTGTGGAGACTGCATGCTCAATGATGGCAGGCAGTATACTTTCGGTCTTTCCGGATTCCAGTTTTTTTCTGGCGAAAACATATTCCCCCTTTTCTGTGTTCTGCCGGTAAACATCCTTTTCCGTAAGATGATTCCCTTTAAGAAATCCCTCCAGCGCCTTTGTGGGATTGCCCTGGGCGTCGTAGGCTGCTTTGGCGGAGGGGCCCTTAAGTTCCGCTTCCTCCTCGCTCTGCGTCTCAGATACTCCGGAAGCCAGAACAGTGAGGCGCCGGGGCGTGGCCAAAATATCTACAGCACTGAACGCTATGCGGTTCTCCTGAAATTTTTCGACGAAGGTCTTCTTTATGGCTTCCGCTGCCGGTGGAATATAGCCGGCGGGTATCTCTTCAGTGCCTATCTCGCAAAGAAAGTTGGCGTCGGTTAGCATATCTGTCTCCTGATCCGATGTCGATGTTTCCATGTCGGAAGAATCATCGGGATGATGGCTTATTTGTCAATGTATTAATGGTCAATCACTCCCTGCAAGCCTGTTTTTCAAATCTTTCACCAGGGGACCATCCTCCCGCCAGACCCAGCAGGTGTTGATCAGGAATCGGCTCATCTTCTCCCGCATATTAAAATCCTCCACGGAGAGAGGTTTTTGAGCCTTGTGAGTCCAGAACCCCTGAACTGCCGCCGGAGCCATGGCCAACAGGAGATTGACCAGATGGGCACATCCCCGACTACCCCCTAAAAGTTTTTTTACGCGGTTTGTAAAACCCGGTGCTATAGAAAGTCCCCGTATGCTCTCCATCATCGATCCTGTTTCTGAACACTCTTCCCGGGGGATGCCGGGCATGTCCACCTCGATATCCCGGATGATAAACTCCGGGGCCTCTACCAGTATACGGAGAGTCATCTGATGGATGACTCCCGGAGGACGCCGGTCCCGGGAAGAGATCAGATAGTATTCAACCAGGCGATCATCCTGCAGCGTTCCCTCCACGAGAACTTGGTCGTCGTCGATGGAATAGGTGGCTACTGAAATGTTTCGGGTGTGCACTTTTTGACGGATCATATCCTTAAGCGGCATCTCTTATCTCCTGATGGGCGTGAGTATGGCAGGGTAACGCCAGATCGTCAATCACAATCCTTCTGTATGATGTGGTATAAGGGGTTTTATAATTTTAATTGAAGAATTTATGTGCTATGTTAGGAGTTGATCAGGTTTAGCAGGGGGGTGGTATTCATCAAAACGGTTCTCTTCGACATAGACGGAACGATCCTGCGGTGCAATGGCGCGGGCAAAAAAGCCATGGTGATGGCATCCGAGGAGGTGTACGGCACCCGGGGGCTTATGGAAGAATACAACTTTCAGGGGAGAACCGACAGTCTCATCCTACGGGAATCCCTGATCCCTGCAGGAATATCGGAGAATACTCTCACAGCCGGGCTGGACCGTTTCAAGGAGAGGTATTTCAGCCTGTTAGAAGGACTCATCCGGGAATATGATGTGGTCCTGCTGCCAGGAGTGGAGGATTTGCTCAGGGCCCTGAACGGTCGTGATGATGTCTTTGTGGGACTGCTAACGGGCAATTATGCCGAGGGCGCACGTATCAAGCTCTCACGCTTTGGATTGAACGGTTATTTCAGAACGGGAGTCTTTGCCGATGATACGGCCATCAGAAATGAAATGCCTTGTATAGCCCGGGAGAGGCTTAAAAGCGATCATGGATGGAATTGCGATTTTCGGGATATCTACATCATCGGAGATACCATATACGATCTGGAATGTGCCCGCACGTGGGGTGCGGTGTCCGTTGCGGTGGCTACAGGATGGACGGGCAGGGACGTACTGCTGTCCCAGGAACCCGATTACTTTTTTGAGCATCTGGGGGATACGGCTGCTGTTCTGGAAATTTTTGAGAAAGATATCATCCCTGTGCTCAGAGACCAAGAACTCCCTTCAGCAGGTAGCGAATATCGTCCTTGATCAGCATGATGAAGACCACCAGCAGGAAGAAGGGTGACAGAAACTTGATTGCGAAGGCCCAGAGCTCCTTTACGGATATAATCCGGGTATCTGGGTCCAGTTCGTGTATAGTTTTGTCGAGTCCGTATTTCCACCCCAGGGCCATGGCAATAAAGAATCCCCCGATGGGCAGCATGTAGTTGGTGGTCAGTTTTTCTAGAAAGTCGAAATAGTTATTCCCCAGAAATACGGTAACCCCTTTCATCACGTTAAAGGAGAGACTGGCGGGTATCCCGATCAGGAATATCACCGACCCGAAGACATAAACGGCCTTTCTGCGGCTCCACCCTCTCTCGTCGATAATATAGGCGACCACCACCTCCAGGAGCGACATGCCGGAGGTCAGGGCGGCAATGAAGAGAAGAACGAAGAAGAGAATCAGAAAAACGTTTCCGTAAGCCATGTTTCCAAAGACCGTTGGTATGATGTGAAAAACCAGTCCCGGACCTTCCGCCGGGGACATGTTCATGGCGAATACGGCGGGGAAGATTGCGAATCCCGCGAAGAGGGCGATGAGAGTATCGAAGAGGAGAATGAAAACCGACGAATTGAGTATCTTCTCCTTAGGACTCAGGTAACTGCCGTAGGTTATCATGGCCCCCATCCCCAGGCTGAGGCTGAAGAAGGATTGCCCGAGGGCGAGGATGATCGTTTTGGTCGTGATCTTGGAAAAATCGGGATTCAGATAGAAGGAGAGTCCCCTCATGCCGCCATCCATTGTGATTCCCCGGATGATCAGGATCAGCAGGATTCCAAACAACAAAGGCATGAGAATTTTATTCCATTTTTCGATACCATCCTTGATGCCTTTGGTAACAATAAACATACAGGCCGCTATGAAGAGAAAGTGATAAAGAAGGGTTTCCCAGGGGCTGCTGATAAAATCATTAAAAACGGTTTTGGCCGATTCCACGTTTTTTATCGATGCAGCTGTCCCTGTAAGGGACTTGACGATATATCCCAGCGTCCATCCTCCCACGACACTATAAAAGGCAAGAATAAGAAATCCTGACGCAACCCCCAGGTAGCCGACGAACTCCCATTTTGTACCGCCCAGCATCGCTTTGAAGGCCCCTACCGGATCTTTCTCCGTATGCCTTCCGATGACGATTTCCGCTATGAGGATGGGAAGCCCCAGGAGTAGTATGCAGACCAGATATATGAACACGAAGGCCGCCCCTCCGTTTTCTCCTGTTATGTATGGAAATCTCCATATGTTTCCCAGGCCCACAGCGGAACCGGTGGCCGCCAGAATGAAGCCGATTTTAGATCCCCAGTGCTCTCTGGGATTGCCGTTTGCCATCGTTCTCTCCTTGCCTTGTCAAAGATGTTATTTAAGGAATGGGATTCCGAATTGGTTCAGGTGTGTAAACTGGCTCATTTCCTTCCGGGGGGGACCCTCTTTAGCGGTTACCGCGGGCTTCCCTACGGGAATGACCGTCACTGCTTCGAATTCCGGGGGAAGGGAGAGTATGCGGCCGCATTTATCGTGGTCCAGGAGGCCGACAATAACCGTACCTAGTCCCAGGTCATGAGCCCTCAGGCAGATGTTCTGTACGGCAATCCCCAGATCAAACATATACCAGGTATCGAATTTCGTGGCGCACTTGCCCTCCTTGAAACCGGACACGTTCTTTTTGC
>CALCJG010000088.1 GCA_937967705.1 uncultured Spirochaetia bacterium | reverse complement strand
CCCGTGACCAGCTGCTTCCATTCCCCGAAGGCAGGGTCCGGTTTTATGCGGGCAATGATGTTCTCGATGGATATGTCCCCCCAGCGGCTCTTGTCCCAGGGATGCTCCAGGCCCAGGGATTCCATGTTTTTCCCCTTGGGAACGTTGTACGTACAATGGCACTGGGCACAGATCAGAATACGCTTCTCCTGCCGGGTAAAGTCTTTCCGTCCCAGCTTGGCCAGGCCAGCCGCAAAGGCTTTACGGTTCGTTTTCAGATCCATGGTGCGGTTGTCATGGCAGTCGATACAGGTAGCCCCCAGATTTTTATGCCTGGCCGGTATCTTTGCTATAGCCTCGCCCCATGCCATTTTGTAAAATTCTCGCCCATGCTTTTCCACCAGGGAGTCCATATAGGGAGTTTTACAGTTGAGACAAACACCCCCCGCCTTGGTGCGGGACTGATCGATCTCATCCTGATCAATTCGCATGAAATAGTGTCCCCTCGGCTCGTTATACTCTATACCGAACCCCCATCCCTTGAAGAGGAGCGCCATGAAGGGATACTCCGACAGCTTGTCCCATATGACTTTATCCGTGTCCCAGCCCTTCTTGTAGCGGCTCCGGTTCAACGGGCGGGGTTCCTTCGTCTTGAGCCAGGATTCGTATTCCAGGGGATAGACCTTCCCCCACACCTCGGGATCATATTCGTTGTCGGGAATACCGGCAACCTTCACCAGATCCGCCCTGTCCGGAGCGCATCCCTGCACGATGAAAATGAAACCGGCGTAGACGATGAAGATGGAAACAGCGGCCCATAGCACTTTCTTCCTCATGGACATCACCCCCTCTTTCCTTAATGGTTTATTATATGATACTGGGCCCTGTGGCAGTCCCAGCAGTTTCTGTCGTCCCTCTTCATAAGCGATGTCATATCTTCATGACAGCGGAGGCAGTTGGACTGGATGGTCCTCCGGGCGTGGCGGGTGGAATGGATCATCTCGGGAACCAGCCCGGTGTAAAAGAAGATGACATCCTTCATCCCGTCCAGACCTTTCCAGACATAATGATTCACAAAGTTGTCATTGGGGAGATGGCAGTCGATACAGCTGATCTGCCGGTGCGCCCCGGAATTAAACCAGTCTTCGTACTCCGGGAGCATAACGTGACAACTGGAGCAGTACTCCGGCGTGGAGGTGGTCCGCACCATATAGGGAAGCCAGAAGACGAGGAAAAGGAGCGCAGCGGCGGCCATGCCAGCCAGAATCTTTTGTCGTTTCGATAGCTTCATGACGGCCTCCCTTATCCTTTTTTACGGACAACGCCTCATGCAGGTTGAGCTCGAGGGATTGTCGCAGCAGCGCGGGAGAATGAGACGCACGGCGCGTTCGAAGAGGAAGTAGTCCCAGGCCCAGTTGATCATCACAAGAATCTTGTTCCGGAATCCGATCAGGTTCATGATGTGGATCACCAGCCAGATGATCCAGGCTGCAAATCCCCTGAAGCTCCGCCCCCCGATGCGCGCAACGGCGGCGTTGCGCCCTATGGTCACCATGGTCCCCCTGTCCCGGTAACGGAATTCCTCCAGCGGTTTCCCCTCCACGGCGGCGATAATGTTCCTTGCCGCCGCGACCCCCTGCTGCAGGGCAACCGGCGCAATCTGCGGCAGCGGCTTTTCCTCGTGAATAAAACAGGCCAGATCCCCGGCCACGAACACATGATCCATGCCTTCCGCCCGGAGCACCGGAGTCACCCTTACCCTGCCGTCTCCGGTCAGCGGCAGCCCCCAGCCCTCCGCGGCCTTATCACCCCGGACCCCGGCGGACCAGACGACGGTTTCCGCCGGCAGGAGTGTTCCGTCGATCAAGCGCACCCCCTCCCCCGTTATCTCCTTGACGGGGGAGCCTAGGCGCAGTTCCACCCCCAGCCGGTCCAGCTTCTTCTGAGTATAGAGGCTCAGCCCCTCGGGAAGCATCCCCAGCACCCTTCCCGAGGCTTCCACCAGAATCACCCGGGCCCTGTCCGTAAGCCCGCCGGGATAATCCTTGCGCAGCGGCCCCCGTATCAGTTCCGAGAGGGCACCGGCCAGTTCGATACCGGTCGGCCCGCCGCCGACGATCACGAAGGTAAGGAGCCGTACGGTCAGTTCCTCCTGATGGCTGTAGGCGGCACGTTCGAAGCAGGTGAGTATATGATTTCTCAGGATGACGGCGTCATCCAGCGTCTTCAGGGGAAAGGCCGTCCGCTCCGCTCCGGGGGTGTTGAAATAATTCGTGGTGCTTCCCGCAGCCAGGAGGCAGTAATCGAAATCGATGCGCCTTCCGTTGCAGAGAAGATGCTTCTCCGAAAGGTTCAGGCGGTTCACCTCGCCGCGGATGAAACGGATGTTGCCGAATTTCCTGAGCATGGAGCGGAGGGGATAGGCGATCTGCTCCGGTTCGATCTCGGCAGAGCCCACCTGGTAGAGCAGAGGCAGAAAGGTGTGATAGTTATTGCGGTCCAGGAGGATTACGTCCAGGTTTTTCCCTGCCAGCGTCCGGGCTGCCCAGAGCCCGGCGAAGCCCGCGCCGATGATGACTGCGGAGGGCCGCCCATTCCGGTTTTCAGTGCTCATCGTCCTGCTCGATACGCTCCAGGATTCCTTTCATCAGGGCGTTGCTCCCTTCAAGAAAGGAGAAACCCCCTCGGATCTCCTTCTCGCTCTGAACGAATTCTCCCCCCATAAGATCCTCATGAGAGTTATGGATCAGCTTGTTGATGCTCTCCCGGGTGGATTCCAGGTGGAACTGCAAAGCCCAGGCCCTCTTTCCATAGAGAAAACCCTGGTTTTCGCAGGCCTCGCTCCGAGCGAAAGGTACAGCCCCCTCCGGGATGCCGAAGGTGTCCCCATGCCAGTGAAAAGCGGTAAAGCGTTCGGGGATGAGCTCAGCGAAGGGGCTCACTCCGGCTCCGGTGGTCCTTTCCACCGGGAACCAGCCGATCTCCCGGTGGATGTTCTTCCTCACCTCCGCCCCCAGAACGTGCGCCATGATCTGCGCGCCCAGGCAGATCCCCAGTACCGTCTTTCCTTCCCCCAGGGCCTTTTCCAGGTACCGTTTCTCCTCGGTAAGCCAGGAATGCTTGTCCTCGTCATAGGCCCCCATGGGGCCGCCCATGACGACAAGCCAGTCCACTTCAGAAAGAGCCGGCAGCTCCCCGTAGGTATAGAGGGCCGTCCGGGTAAGGGAATGCTTTTTCTCCAAGGCCCAGTGTCCTATCCAGGCCTCATTCTCGAAAGGGACATGCTGCAATACGTGAATTCTCATAGATCTACTCTTTTATCATGATCAGCATCATTTTAAATTTCTCTACGGCCTTAAGGGCATGGGGGTGATTTGCCGGCATGAGGAGCATCTCGCCCGCCTCAACCGTATGGACTTCCGCGTCTATGGATATCTGAGCCCTCCCGTCCAGCACGTGAACCAGCGCATCGAAAGGCGCCGTATGCTCGCTCAGGCCCTCCCCCTCCGCAAAGGCGAACAGGGTGATATTTCCCGCGGGTCTGCTGATGAGCGCCCTGCTGACGACAGAACCCTCCTGATACTCTATCATATCTCCGGGTCTCCCCGTCCCGACCAGGGATGATTTCTTTACCTCTTCCATTGAGTCATTCTCCCGTTCATCAATTCTGGATTATACAATCTCCCTTGTCAAAATGCAACACTATTACAGAGCCATGACTGCGCTCAACGATGTCTGGAAACCGCAGACTGTCTTCCTGCCCGGGACATCACTCCGGCCGGGAGGATTTATAAAACTCACAGCCCATGGTAAGGCCGGCGGCGTCTATGCTCCGGCCGGTCAGGCGGCACTGGAAGGGCTGCCCCTCCCCGTCCCTCCGCTTGAGGTTTTCGCAGGCGATGCACATGCGGGCCACCGTGATCACCCCGTCATCGAACAGGGATTTGATGAGCTCCATGAGAAAGATCATCACCGGTTCCTTTTCCCTGGCATCGAACCGGGAGATGCTCCTCAGAAGCGCACTCTGCCAGCCGTTGATGCGTTCCGCCAGTTCCTTCCCCTTGGGCGTGAGACGGAGCACATAGGAGCGCTTGTCCTCTTTTTCCCTCAGCTTGGACAGCAGTCCCTTGTCTTCGAGGGTACTGACCGCGTCGCTGACGGTGGCCTTGGTGAGATCAAATTCCACCGCAAGGCTGCTGACCCGGCAGAGTTCCTCAGGATAGCGGCCCACGTAGATGAGAAACTGAATTTGAATGGGGCTGAGCCCCTCCTTCTTGGACACATCCCACAGGAGGATGCGCTGCACCTGCATCAGCTTCTCCAGGGCTGCCACGATCTGAATATCCGCGTTGCTCTTCACTCTTTTATCCGCCATTTAATATCCCTTCCATGCAAATCCCCATACGGTTTATTTTTATTAGGATTGCTAATATTCAGAACCTCTAACATTTTACAACCTGCTGCGGCTGCGGTCAAATGAAAAATCAGAAAAAGTATTTGCGAATCAGTCCGATTTTCCCCCTGCGGATCATATGTAACCCGCTGAACCGCATCACCTCCCTGATGCGCCTTCTGCAGTCCGCTTTATAGCAATGCGAAGGACACTTCTTGCAGGACGGTTTGGGATCCATGGGGCAGATAATACGCCGGCTGGCGGCATAACGCAGGAGCCTGCCGCATTCTTCACAGAGAACCGCCTCCAGGGGGTTGAGATAATCCCCCAGGGCACCCTTTCCGGCAATACGGTTCCGGTCCCTATCCCCGTGAAGGTTCTCGCAATAGATCCCGATGAAATCCGAAAGGACCTCTATGTCTTTGGCTACGGCCCCATCTCTCCTTAAATCCTCCATAGTTTACCTCCTTTCCCTTACAGGCGGGGGATCTCTCATTAACACAAAGCACTCTCCGCGCCCGGCATGGAGAGTGCTCCTATATCAGTTGTATGGCACGTAATCCCGATCACCTAAACCGGGACCACAGCATCTCCCGCCATGATCGACTTCACATCCTCCTCCACCCCCCCGGTGGGTCTGACCTGGAAGGTATCCACCAGAACTTTCAGCACCCCGGGAGAGACGAAGGCCGGCAGCGTCGGTCCCAGCCGTATACCCTTGACCCCCAGATAGAGGAGAGCCAGAAGGACACAGACGGCCTTCTGCTCATACCAGGCAATGTCATAAGAGATGGGCAGTTCGTTGATATCCGACACACCGAACACCTCCGCCAGTTTCTGGGCGATAACCACCAGGGAATAGGAATCGTTGCACTGACCGGCGTCGATCACCCGGGGAATGCCCCCCGTGGTCCCCATATCCAGCATGTTATAGCGGTACTTGGCGCACCCCGCAGTGAGGATGACCGCCTGTTTCGGAAGTGACCGGGCCACAT
>CALCJG010000087.1 GCA_937967705.1 uncultured Spirochaetia bacterium | reverse complement strand
ACTCGTGACTGGAGTTCAGACGTGTGCTCTTCCGATCTTGAAGGGCTTTTCGATCCAGGCGTGAACCCTTTTCTCCAGGTCCTTCTTCTTGAGGGGTGATGAGGACCAACCGCTTATGAAGATGATTTTCGATTGGGGGAGGTGTTCCTTGATGATCGGAATCAGCTTGTCCCCGTTCATCTCGGGAAGAATGTAATCCAGAAAGATGATGTCGAAGGGGTAGGACTTGCAGAGATTTTCCGCCTCTTCCGCGTTCTTGGCCAGGGTCACATCCATCTGTATCTCCGTCAGTGCCCTGAACAGCATCTCCCTGATGCTGCTCTCGTCATCCACGACGAGAATCCTCTGCGGCTTGCTCGACAGGTAGTGGAAAACCTGCTCCCTCTGCTTTTCCTTGATCTGCATCTGATGTGGAATGATTTTCGGAAGCTTTACGGTAAAACAGGAGCCTTCATCAACGACGCTCTTTACTGTAAGAGTGCCCTTGTGCTTTTTGATAATAGAGTTGGAAACGGACAGGCCTAGCCCCGAACCCTTGATCTCCCTGCCGGATATGTTGAGGCCTATGGCTCCCTTGCTGGTGAAGAAGGGATCGAATATCCTGGAGATGTTCCAGCTCTCGATTCCTATCCCCGTATCCATAATCTCGATGACGATATCGTTTTTTAATTCCCTCAGGTTGATGTTTATGGTTCCCGAACCCTTGGGAAGGATGGCATGACAGGCGTTGATGATCAGATTGTGAAGTACCTGATGAATCTGAGAGCGGTCCATATTGATCACCGGCACTTCCATATAGTTTCTTACGATGCAAATGTTTCCCTTGAGGAAAAATTTCTCGTGAAGGGAAAGGACAGTGTCAATCAGTTCCGTCAGGCATGTGGGTTCCGGAGTGATTTTAGTCCGGGAGGAGTAGAGACTCATGTTTCGGCAGAGGTCGGCACCTCGCCGGGATTCCGATTCGATGATATCAAAAGCCTTGCTGATGAGCTCCCGGTTGGAAAGACCTTCCTTGGCGAGTTGAGAATAGCCCCTGATGCCCGTAAGTACATTGTTGAATTCGTGTACGATTCCTGAAGCAAATGTGCCGATGGTTGCGAGGCGTTCCAGCGTTTTAATCCGTTCCTCCTCCTTGATCAGGGAACTGATATCCTTTATGCTGAAGAGCAGAAATAGCCTGTCGTTGTGACTTAGAGGTGTCAGCGATCCGCAGATATCCACAATGCCGTTCTTCACCTGGGCTATGAGCGTTATATCGCTCTCCTTTTTTAGACGGGTCTGACAGCGCAGGATTTTCTTTTGCAGTTTAGGTCTGTCCCTCGGGATGAGCAGTTCGCAGACGTTGTGGTTCTGATAGTTGTCTTTCTTGAATCCGAAGGTTTTCTGAAAGGCTTTATTGGTCAGAAATATCTGTCCTGTGTAATCCAGGACGGCAAGGCTCTCCTCAGTGTTTTCCAGGATCTTCCAGAGGAATTCCAGATCTCCACTGAGAGCAGGGTCTTCGCCGGATCGTTTTTCCGTCAATTGATCATCCCTCATAGTCTTTCATGCCAAACCGGTAACATCCTATCCCTCTAATACTCTTAATAGAATGAGATTACTGTTAAAGGGCAAGGTTCCATTATTGAATAATCCTTTCAAAGGATTCGAGACAAATCCGGGCAGAGAAATTCTATTTCTCCGACAGCAATGTCACTGAAATCCCAAAGGAATAGAACCGATGATTTTAATAGATCATCAGCTTTCTTTCTCTGAAAAGCTTATAAAGTCTGGATAACCCGAGTTGGATTGAACGGCTTCTATTTTTTTCCGATAAGACTATTAATAAGTGATTGCATTGCAACACATTATAATATGTTTATAGAGGATTGATTTGTCAATATTTAATTTATTTTTTTGGGATAGAGGAAATGAAAAAATGTCTGCCGATAGCTATGGGTCTCCTTATCTTGATATCAACGGCCTGTACGGATAAAAGCAGGTTCGTGGAACCGGATTTCATTCTGAGAAAGTGGTCGCGGGCCATTGAAGAAATGAACTACAAGGATTATGCGTCCTGCGAGGCCTATCCCAAAGAGGAAGGGGTGTTCCGGGAAATGTACAGGGAGTACTATCCGGTTGATCTGCATACGGTCAAACTGGACGATCATAACGAGAAGGATGTCAAAACCGACTTTGAGAAAAACAGGTATGTCAAAAGGATCGTGTATTTTGAAGGCAGTCTTGTCGATAGAAAGCTCCGCAGAGTCACAGAGCTTATTAAGGGGGATGCTCTCTTTATCCGGTTTTTGGACGGCAAGCGGGAGAGGGACGGCTGGCTGCTCTCAAACCGTACAATCATGCGGATGAAGATAAAGAAGTAGGGTGATGATCCATGTTCGGGGAAGAGGATGTCTCCAAATAAACATCTGGCAGTATTGCTTATTACCTGCGCGGCTCTTTTTGCCGGAGGGGATCTCTTTCCTCAGGGGGTGGAGGATCTGGACAGGCTGGCCCAGGAGTATTACGAAAAGAAGCAGTTCGACAAGGCCATCAATACCTGGATGAGGATACTGGAGGATAATCCAGAGAATGAGAGAGTGCAGAAGAAAATTGAACTTGTTTATGAAGAAAAGCACAGAAAGGATCTGGCCTATGAAAGATCCCGGAGAAATTTCAGGGAGGCCAGGAGCGCTTTAAAGCAGAACGAGAAATACGACGAATCGGATTATGACAAGGCCCTGGTTTATTTCAAGCTGGGTAAATATAAATACGATACATCCTATAGAAATTTCGTTGTGGCCTACCGGATTGATCCCGGAAGCGAGAAGATTCAGCAAATGAAAAAAGACCTCATGCAGTTGGACAAAGAGGTCCGTATGCTGGAGGAGAAAATACGATTCGATCAGGAGAAGAGAAGGAAGTACCGCGAATTCATGGCATGTGCTAAGAAGAACATGAAGGAGGAAAAATATCCGGAGGCCATCGTTTGCTGGGATGGCATACTCGGGCTTATCCCTCTGGATAAGGTCGCCAGGGAGGGCAAGCGGAAAGCGGAACTGGCCATAAGTGACCGGCTGAAGTTCGAAAAGATCCGCGAGCTCATGAAAAGCGGGGAAGAGCTTTTTGCCACCGCCAAATATTCAGATGCGAGACTCAAGTTTCAGCAGGTTCTCTATATCGATCCCGAAAACGGAGACGCCAAGGACCGGATTGAAAAGATTGACGAGATACTGGAAGAGCGTTTTGCCCTGGAGAAAAAGCGGCAGAAGGCCGAGGAACTCTACGTTTCAGGGATACGCAACCTGAGCATAAAGAACTTTGATCAGGCGGAGGACGACTTCAACAATGTTCTGGACCTGATTAAGAACTACAAAGATACCAAACAGCGGCTGGAGAGTATACCCCGTCTGCGAAAACTCTATCTGGACCAGATGAGCCGCGAGCGGATCAGGATCATTGAGCGGGAGATCGAGCGCGGATGGGTTGCTTATATCGGCGAGCGCTATCGCGACGCCATCGCATCCTTCGAGAAGGTCCTGGAGCTGGATCCGAAAAACGACCGGGTCAAGGAGCTGCTGAAGCAGGTTATCGAGGCCAGGCGGGCCATCGAAGAGGATGTCATCGACGAGAACTCCCCCTATTTCAATATTGTGAACACACTGATAGTTTCGGGAAAAATCCTCTATGAGAAGGGTGACTGCGCCGGAGCGGTAAAAAAATGGAACAGCGTTCTGAAGCTGTTTCCTAAAAACATAACGGCCCGGGGATATCTTCTCAAATGCGTCAAGTCCAGTCCGGAGGATTTCAAGAAATCCGTGGACAATATCCTTCAGGACGGAAAGAAGCATCTTGAAAACCGGAGGCACAAGCATGCGCTCATGATCTTTGAGCTCGTAAAGAACGTTGATCCCGATTACCCCGGTATCGAACGCCTGATAGCCTCGGCAAAAAAGAAACCGACGGAGAGGGTCATCGACAAGAGCGTATCACCCAAAGAGATCGAGAAGCGTTATTATCTGGGGCTGAATCTCTACCGCAGGGGAGGGAAGTCCAATCTGCTGAGCGCCATGGAGCAGTTCCGCTGGATAGTGAAGAGAGACCCCAATAATACAAAGGCCATCATCAACCTGAATAAAATTGAATCCATACTGCGGGTAAGCCGGGAAGGGGATACTCCCGCCAAGGGAAAGCGGGTCCTGTCGGATGAGCAGAAGAGACTGGTGCGGCTGCATTATTTTCGGGGGATCAATTACTATTCCAACAATCAGTTTTCCAAAGCCATCGATGAATGGAGAAAAGTGCTGGCCATTGACAGGAATCATGAGATGGCACGTAATAATATAAAGAAATGCCTCGTCCTGATAGGTAGGTAGCGAGAATAATATCTGAGGAGTAATCGGAAGATGGCCCGAAAAGAAGATAAAGTAAAAACTAAAGAGAAGGGAAAAGATAAGGCACCGGATAAAAAGAAGGAAAAGAAGTCCGCTGCGGCTTCTCCCGGGAAGGATGAGTCGGGGGGGCGCATCCGATTCAGCCTCCGTATTAAATTTTCCCTCGCCATCATCGCCCTGGTTTCCATCATCATCGTCACCATGGCCGTCTACATCGTCCGCGAGGAGAGCACCATGCTCCGGGAGGAGATAGTCAATTCGGCGAAACGGGAGACGGAAATTCTGGCAAACATGGCGGAGGATGCCACGAAGAGCAAGGACGAACTGCCGCTCATCGCCGCCATGGAAAATCTCATGAAGATATCCTCCATCCGGTATGCCTATGTCCTGGATGAGGACAATATCATACGGCAGAACCTTGATCCCAGGAAGAACGGTTTCCCAATGAAGGAAAGCCGGATCACGGATGTCACGAAATTTCCCGAAGGGAAGCGGGCCATCGTCATGAGCGAGTATCAGGATACCGAGGACAGGTCAGGGATCATCTATCTCTTCGCCAAACCCATCTACCACAGGGTTACCAATAAGCGAGAGGGAACTGTCGTCATGGGTTATTCCGACCGGATCATTCGGCAGAAGGTGGCCAGCATTACCGCCGACATTATGTTCATTGCCTTTATTTTCGTCTCCATATCCATCATAGGCTCCGTTGTCCTCTCCAGTGTTATCATCAAGCCTGTTCGGAAACTGACGGAAGGTGCCGCTGAGATCGGTACGGGAAACCTGGATTATCAGATCGAACTGAAATCCTCCGATGAACTGGGGCGTCTGGCCATGGAGTTCAACACCATGACCCAGAAATTGAAGAAGGCCAAGGACATGGAGATCGAGAACAGGATCATGGAAGAGCAGATAGAGCTGGCCAAGGAGATTCAGGAAGGGCTTAACCCAATGGATTTCTATAACAGAAATGGCGTTCAGATCAAAGGTTTCACGAGGGCCGCCCGGGGCGTGGGGGGGGATTACTTCGACTATATTGACATTGACGAAAACATGGTGGGGGCCCTGATAAGCGATGTATCGGGCAAGGGCATACCGGCTTCCCTGGTCATGGTGATGATTCGAACCGTTTTTACCACTTACATCAAGGGGAATAACGTGCAATGCGCCAGTGTGGTCCGGGCGATCAATGATTCCCTCAGCGCAGATTTTGCCATAGACAAGTTCGCCACCCTGTTTTTCATGATCTACAACCGGGCTACGGGGGAGTTATCCTTTTCCAACGCTGGTCACGGTCCTCTTTTCTGTTACAGGTCTTCCTCCAATAACTGCAGTCTCACCAAACTCGAGGGAGTGCCCATCGGGATCATGGAGGATGTGGAGTACAATCAGGCAAAGGTCCAGCTGAATGTGGGGGATATCGTCATTCTCTACACGGACGGGGTAACGGAGATGCGGAATGAAAGCAAGGATGAATACGGGCGGCTTCGTCTGCAGAAAATGATGATAAAAAACCATGAGATGGATGCCAACGAGCTTGTAGAAGAGCTTGTAAGGGATGTGGACCAGTTCCGGGGCAATGCCCACCCGCATGACGACATGACCATGCTGGTTCTGAAGAGAACGGCCTGAAGGTTAAAGCAGGTCGTCCTCGCTTTCGTAAATCTTGAAGAAACGGTCAAGGGTTGCCAGTTTAAGAATGTTTAATACATCATCGTGGATATTTACCAGGGAGAAGGCTCCGTTATGGGCCTTCATCTTTTTCTGACCGGCTACCAGCGCTCCGATACCGGAGGAATCCATGTAATTGACATGCTTCATGTCGACTATAAGGCTTTTGCAGTTGCCGTCTATAGCTGAAAAGAGCGCCTTCTTCAATTCGCTGACGTTGTACAGGTCAACTTCACCGCTAACGGCGATGATTTTATGATCGCCCAGTGTTCTGAAATCGATCTCCATCTACTCCTCCACAAATGGTGTAAAACAATCGGATCGGTGGTGTATTTTTCTGTTTCTGCTAACCTGTTTTCTGATGAATCCGGAAAACGGAGCAATTCTTATTCCGCGAACAGGTCTAATATTAAAGAGGGACCGGGATTTATGTCAAGCGGTTTTGTAAAAAAATATACATCTCCCGGGGGCTATCTTATGAAGAGCCTGTCAATAAACTCCGAAAGATCAAGGAAATTGTTAACCTGCTTCATTTCGGTACAATACTGCTGATAGAGGTTGGCGATACTGTCGCTCCAGCCCCAGAGATGCTTTTTGTCGGGATTTAGCCAGAAGAGATTTCGGGACCTCTCCTTCATGCGAATGAAGGAATCCAGTCCTGGATCCTGGTTGTTGTTTCTTCCGTCCCCCAGAACGAGGACAGTGGTTTTATGGGTCAGGGAATCGCTGTAATCCCGGAGGAACATGTCGAAACAGCGGCCGTAGTTGCTTCCCCATCCGTAGGTAAAATTGGTATCCGAAAAGATGGAGTTGAGGGCCCTCTCCGGGTCCATTTCCATGAAAAGGGGGGTAATCTCCACCATGTTGCTGATAAAAGCGAAGGAGCGGACCTTGGAGAACAGGCTCTGAAGGGTATAGGTCAGAAGGAGCATGAATCGGGAGTACTGGTTTACGGAGCCGGATATATCACAAAGCACCACCAGCTGGGGGCGGTCGATTTTTCTGTCCCGATGATATATGCGGAAGGGGGTACCCCCGTACTGGAGGTTCTTCCGCAGGGTCCGCTTGATGTCGATGCCCCCGCGTTTGACCCGCTTCTTACGCAGGGATATCCTGTTCTTCAGCTTTTGTCCGAAACGCTTGATGGTATCCCGCATCTCCTTGACTTCTTCAGGTGTGAGGCGGTATATATACCGGTTCAGGAGATAATCGTCCCGGCGCTGGAGGGAGCGGCCGATATTGCGCTCCTGGCCTCTCCTCCTGATTTTCTGAATAATGAGCTCTTCAAGAAAACGCTCCTCCTCGTCCCCTTCGGATCTTTCTCCTTCTCCGCCCATCTGAGGCTGCGCAAACCGGGATCGAACGTTGAAAAGAAGCTGTCCCAGGGCTCCGGAGGAGGATGTCGCCTGAGGGTCCTCCAGCAGGATGTTCATCACATGGCGGAAGGGCTTCTCGCCATGCTCGGTGAAGATGTCGTCCACCAGTGTGTCTATCTGCTTCTGTAGTTCTTCCAGCTCCGCTTCTGTGATCTGGTATTTCTGCTTGAGGCTGTTGGTGTTGAGGGTGTCCTGAAGAAAAACGGAGGGGTCGAAACCCTTGATGTCCACCTTTTTCTCGAAGAATTCCATAAAGCACTTGTCGAAGACGGGGATATCAGTGTAATCCTTAACCAGGGTCGTGGCCAGGGTTTGACGGAAGACCTCCTTGCGGTTGAAATCTACAAATTGGAGTCCTTCAAAGACGTCTAAAATCTCGGATGTGGATATATAGATGCCCGCGTCCTTGAGAACATGAATGAACTCGAACATTTTTTTCTTGATGCGGTACTGATCGTCACGTTCGTATATCATAGCCTGGGCGGTTTGTCTCCTGACGGGTCTTGGCCTGCCCCTTGTTAAAAGTTAATGAACAAAGATCTCCGCGGCATGTTTTTTCGCCAGTTCGATGTCCTTTTCGTATTTTAAAATGAAGTTCAGAGTGTCTATGGCGACTTCGTCCTGAAGGACCTCGCAGCCCAGGATGGCCAGGGCTCTGGCCCAGTCCAGGGTTTCGCTGATGCTGGGGTCCTTTTTCAGAGGCAGGTTCCTCAGCCGATGCACGGCTGCCACCATCTCCCGGGCGAGGGTAGGACCGCATTCGGGGACTTTGAGGCTGACGATCTTCTCTTCCAGCGCTTGGGTGGGGAAGTCAATATAAAGATGCAGACAGCGCCGTTTGAGGGCGTCGGACATCTCCCGGGCATTATTGGAGGTCAGCAGGACGAAGGGCTTGATTTGGGCCGATATTGTGCCTATTTCTGGGATGGAGACCTGGAAGTCTGAGAGAACCTCGAGGAGAAAGGCCTCGAACTCCGAGTCGGACTTGTCTATCTCATCAATGAGAAGGAGGGTCGGCTTGTTGTTGGAAACGGCTTTCAGGATAGGCCGAGGTATCAGGAATTTTTCTGAGAAGAAAACATCCTCCTCTCCGGAAAGCCGGTTGACGGAATCCGCGAGGGTCTTCTCGCCTTCCAGGATGGCGGAGAGCTTGTCCTTGAGGATTTGAGTGTAGAGAAGCTGTTTGGCATATTCCCATTCGTACAGAGCCTTGGCTTCATCCAGTCCCTCATAGCATTGCAGGCGTATCAGCTCCATGTTCAGGGCGCCGGCAATACATTTTCCCAGTTCGGTTTTCCCCACGCCGGCGGGGCCTTCGACCAGAACCGGCTTTTCCATCTTCATGGCCAGGTAGACGGTTGTGGCTATCTCCTTGGAACAGATATAACGCTGCTTTTCCAGGGCTGCAATGGTGCTTTCAATATCCTTGAACATGATGAGGTACCGTATAATTACGACGTAT
>CALCJG010000086.1 GCA_937967705.1 uncultured Spirochaetia bacterium | reverse complement strand
CTGGCGTTGGGGGCGCCTGCACACCTATCACTGGAAGCACGAGTTCACCCGGAAGGTCTCCTTTCTCAAGGGATACCTCAACCGCGGTCCCTATCCCGCCGGGGGGGACAACAGCACCGTCAACGTGGCGGGCGTGCTGATGGGCAAGGATTTCGAGGTGCATCTCATCCCCGCCATGCGCATGATCGTGGATTTCAACCGGGAGGAGCCGGCAACCCTGGTGAGCGTCCCCGGGCAGTCGGGGCATCCCTCCAGTCCCCATTACGAGGACATGATCCCCCTCTTCCTGAAGGGGCAGACCAGTCCCCTGCCTTTCAAGGCCGGGGCCGTGCGGCAGCAGTATACCAGTGTTCTTACGTTAAGGGGTGATAAGTAGCAGGGGGGTTAGAAGCCCGGGACCCGGCGCACGGCAAGGTAGTCTCCGAAGGCTTTGTCGGTGCCCTGGATGTGGTCCATCAGCCAGTCCACCAGGAAGGCGAGGAGGTACATCAGGTCCCGGCGTTTTTCACGGTATTCCGTAATCTCGGAAGCAAGGCGCTCGCGGAGCCTGTCATGTTCCCGTCGATGTCCCGTGGCAAAGGGATAGCGGTATCTATCGAAAAGCTCCTCCTCGTGGCGGAAGTGTATGGCCGTGTATTCCATCAGCCCTTCGAAGACCTCCTGCAGTTCCTCTTCGTCCCGGTTTTCCACCATGATCTCATGAACCCGGTTGAGATACTCCAGGAGCCTGCGGTGCTGTTCGTCTATGGTTTCCACGCCGGTTGAGAGTGAAGCGCTCCAGTGAATGATGGCCATGGGGGTTACCTCTCTTATCTGCCTCTGGCATTATGTATCATTATAGCAGGGGATGTTTTTCTTATCAATAAAATGTGTTTATGGGAGCTCCGAGCGGCGGTTGTGGAATTTGTACCTGTCAAGGAACCGGATTGGTCCGTGGGTATCGCGGCCACCATACATACCTGCGGCAATGGTTTTATTTACAATCCCCATGTCCATCCCATCGGCACCAGTGATCTGGTGAACACGGACACAGGGGAGGTGAATAATCTCGATTTTATGCAGTTTAAGAGAATACGTTTTTCCTGGATGGATGTAGCGTGTCGCCTTTTCAGGAAATTTGATATGTTTACCGATGGCGAGATAACCGCTATTAAGGAACGATATGCGAACGGGTTCATGTTCACCTTAAATCGATTAGCGGCACGGAAAGCGAAGTAATGTTTCGTACTACGGAGTCCCTTGTCCCCGGCTGCTTTCATAACCGCCAGATACTTAAAAGCAGTATGGGCTGAATCCACGGAGTGATTGGGGTTTGGGCTTCCTTTTGATGGTTAATTGGTTTGTGGGAAGAGGTGTGAGCCGTAGCTTATTATCAATCGTATAAGCTCAGTGATTCTCATCTCGGCTTTATTCCTGTCTTTGGAAGAATAATATTCATAGGCGGTTTTATTCAATATCACCGTTGTGGCATCAATAATGATTTCCGACGCAACCATCAGTAGTTCATCGCTGAGAGATGTTCCTCGGGCCTTAAGTGCGCAAATGAGCATTTCAGCAATTTTATGATTCGATACCCTGTCGAGTTCAAGCAGCTTTGGGCTCCCATGAAGGGCATGTCGTATGGTGATCAACGATTTGTCCTCGAAAGACTTTTCTGCAAAGGATTCAATCGTAGTGCGAACTGCTGTTTCCCAATCAATTTCCGGATTTGCTATCATGGAAAAATTGTCAAGGAACGCCTCTTCCTTTTGTGTCATTCGCTCCGCCAGGGCTGCAATGATCGCCAGCTTGTTGGGGAAATAGCGATATATGTTGCGAATCCTTATGTTGGCGCGCTCTGCAACAAGCTTTGTGGTAAAGGTGTTGAAACCGACCTCCTGGAGAAGAGCGAGAGAGGTATTAAGGATCAGGTTAATCGTATGAACCGATCGTTCCTGCCGGGGGGAGACTCGTTGTTTCAGATTGTCATCCATTGTCCTGTATGATTATACCCACCTGTTCAGTCAATACCGGCTTTGTATCCTGCATATATTGATAATGTCAACAAAAAAAGGAGCAATACTCCTTTTTTTGTTGACATAGTGGCGTTACATATATAATAACCACAAAAAGGGAGTGTGGCTCCCTTTTTGTGGTTTCATACTATACTATTGAGGTGATTGATGATGAGAGTTCTGGCACTCGGTGGAGCAGGCGGGATGGGGGGTTTTGCGGTGAATACATTGATGAAGCTCAATTTTTGCAGTGAAATAATCATCGCTGATATTAACGGCGATTTAGCAGAAGCAGTTTCAAATGAATGCGGTTCCGGAACCTCATGGAGGATTGTTGATGTTTCCGATACGGTATCTCTGAGAACCGCCATGAAAGGGGCTGATGTGATCATGAACACGGTAGGTCCCTTTTACCGATACGGGGTCTCGATTCTGGAGACGGCCATTGAATGTGGATGTCATTATTTTGATATCAATGATGACTGGGAACCGACTGTAAACATGCTGGCGCTACATCAAAAGGCTCAAAATGCTGGAATTACCGCAATCACCGGAATGGGCGCCACTCCGGGAATATCTAATATGCTTGCGGTAAAGGCTATACGGGAACTTGATGAGGCTACAGAGATTTTTACAGGCTGGAATCTTGACAGTGCCAAACCCGAAACGATCGGACCAAAACCATCAGCGGCAACCATTCATGGAATTCACCAGCTGACGGGCAAAATATGTATATTTGATAACGGGAGGTTTCAGAACGTCAGACCCCGTCAGGGAGTTATGCTTGATTATCCGGGTATTGGCAAAAACAGGGCATGGACGATAGGGCATCCGGAAGCGGTTACCCTTCCGCGCTATTTTCCTTCGCTGCAGAGGAGCATAAATGTTTTTACGGCTACCCAATTCAACATTCTGGGAATAAAAACACTTGCTATGCTGGTCGATTTAAAAATTATCTCTATTGAAACGGCGGCCAGAATAGCTGAAAAAGCCAATGGGCTACATAATCCCGAGAACTCATCGGGGAGGATGCTTAAGAAAATGATCCATCAAGGGTTCAGTGACTTTCCGCCCCTCTTCGTATGTGTTAAAGGAATAAAGAACAATAAACCCGCAACCTCTGCATGCATGATTCTAACGGCCCCCGATGGGGGCATGGCCGGGGCAACGGGCGTTCCCCTGGCTGTTGCAATTTCGCTTTTGCACGAGAACAGGATTAATCGACATGGAGTTTTTGCCCCGGAAGGCATTCTGGTCCCTGATGCTTTTTTCGCCAAACTCGCCCCCCTGTGCGAACCGCCAAAGGCGGGGGTGAATGATATGATTCTCACAACACGATCATGGGAACCGGTAAAAGTTGCCGAAACTCTACTCGGCTGACTGCTGTCTTGTGATGGATACTCAAGAATGAATTTGAGTATTCGTCGTATTGATTCATCCCCCCTGAGCGGATGGTCCCCCGCGCTGAATGGAGCAGGCGGCTGATGTTTACGGCATAAAGATAAAGTATATTGCTTTGTATCACCTTGACATTTACAGGGGCCTTTCCCTGATCTGCGGCGCCATGGACGGCGAATTTGCGAAGCTCGCCTCGGCGCAGCACCCAGACGGGCCTCCTGCCCGGGTGCTGCACTAGCGCCTCCGTGCGCGTCGCAGATGGGCGGTTTGTATCCGCCTTCGGCGGATGGTTTTATGGGTCGGGTCGCAAAGTGAAAACTCTGTGTTCCCTCTTTTTATATGTTCGGGAAGGGGGAATCTTTATTGCATGAAGAATACCTGTCGGGGTTTTCGGCCGAAAACCCCCTGCCTTTCCGGGTTCCATTGGAGGGGCCGGGGAATTGAAGCGGAGGAGGACGTAAGATATCCGGCGGGGAGGGGAAGAGGGAGAGCAGCTTGAACGCCTATCCTGAGCAATGCCCCGACTGCGGGACGGCCATGTTTCCCCCAGTCACCTGCGGCAGCCGGGCGGAGAGGTCTGGCGCATCCTGAGGCGGGATTTCTGGCTCTCCCGCGGATATTTCAGGCCCTGGAAGAGGAGGGCATGATCGTCATTTGTGAGCATATCAGCATTAAAAATCTTGAAATTATTCTGTTTGTTTCCAATCCTTTTAGAAAGGGAAGAGCCAGGAATCTCTTTTTGCAGGGAAGGGACTGCAATAGATACTTGTATTAGTCTTGACAATATCGGATTATTACTCCATTATTGTCAGAATGTGGATTGAGCGGGACATTTCCGAGGCCATCAGAAATAATACTGATCCGATACAGGTTATTCGCGGCCCAAGACAATGCGGTAAAACGAGCCTTCTTCTGCGTCTTGATCCTGAGTTTAAAGAACTCTCCCTTGATGATCCGGCTTTAAGGGAACTGGCCCAGAGTGATCCTGAACTGTTTTTAAGGCAGTTTGATTCACAAAAACTTTTTATAGACGAAGCCCAGTATGCTCCGGCCCTGTTTCCGTCACTCAAGCGTATGGCTGACAGATATAAACGTGAACATAAGTCTGACCGTCATACTATCCTGCGTTTGACTGGTTCTAACCAGATACTCATGGACCGTACAGTAAAGGAAAGTCTGGCCGGCAGGGCCAGTTTCTTTGACATGAACACACTCAGTGTTGCAGAAATTCTGAACGCAAAAGAAACCACAATTCAGAACATTATCTATTCAGGGGGGTGGCCCGAACTTCACGCTACAGACGGAAGGGACCCGAAAAAGTACCTTGACGATTACATAAACAGTTATGTGGAGAAAGACATCGTGCTTGCCGCCGGCATCCAGAAAAGCCGTGAATTTCTGAAATGTCTTCGTCTTCTTGCGGGCAGGACAGGAGAGATTCTTGACATGACCAGTCTTGGGAATGACGCGGGTGTTGATTCAAAGACTGTCAGGGACTGGATATCTGTACTTGAACGAATGCATGTAGTAGCTCTCATCATGCCTTTTTCCTCAAATCTCTCAAAACGTCTGATAAAATCTCCAAAGGTCTATTTTCTGGATACCGGAATAGCCTGCCGGCTTCAGGGCTGGACCTCTTCTCAGCCGATTATAACTTCACCTCAGCAGGGGCATCTTTTTGAAAACCTTGTGTTTGCAGAACTGCATAAACTTATTTTCAATTATCAGCTTGGATGGCAGGTGTTCCACTGGCGAAGCCGTGATGGTGAAGAGATAGATTTTATAGTACAGAAAAATCCTGGGGAGTATGTGTTTATTGAAGCAAAAATAAGTCCTGGAAAAACAGCAACACCTGTAAAATTACCTGAATTCAGAAAGGTGTTCGGAGATTCCCCTGAAAAAATATACACATGCCATCAGGAGGGAGAGCATATCCTGCCTGACAAAATACCTCTGGCAAAGCTGAAGGAATTTCTTTTATCTTGAGATCATAAAGATATAAGAGATTCTTTCGCGATTAAAGCCCCAATCGATTTTGCTGGATTTATCTCAAGAAAAGTTCCGGAGCTCGTCAATGATGGCGGCCGTTTGCTGGGAGAGCACTGCAATCCGGACCGTATCGATTGCCAGGCTCATTTTTACAGTAAATCCGAGTGCCAGCGATCTTTGATGAGATTGTTTTCAAAAAACTGGGATACCCTGAAAAGACCCGTTTCCAGGCAGGTGTAATAGTTTTCGATGATGCCCGCGATTATAAAGGCGGCGCTTTGATTTCTTCCAAGCTTGGGCACGTCTTCTTCCAGGGCCTTTATGAAAAACGCGTAAATCCCCTGTAGCACGGCAAGATTGTCCTCAAGTTCGCTTTTTAATACCAGTGGATCAGGGGCGCTCATAAACCAGTCTTCCTTTCCTGCGGATTGATTCGGCATGTCGGGGGTGTACTTTCTCCAGGGCTACCAGGTCCAGAGGAAACTCCGTCATTCTGTACGCCTTGCCCTCTAGTTCTGAAAGCACGTGTATGTCTGTAATGCCTTCCACGGCAATATCGATGTTGGAATAGTCGCGAAATCCATCCTATGTAAGAAGGGAGCCCCACTGATAGACTCGCAGAGGCTGATAGTCGCGAACGATCATATCTATGATGGCCCCGGCGTCTGCGGCGGCCCTGTCCCTGATTGCCCGGTTTTTTTCCCGCAGCGCCTCGCGTTTTCGGGCAAGGAATTCCCTTGCTCCCCTGACATAGGCTTCACGGTCCTGTGTGCCGCCGGTCTGAGGCATCTCCGATTTTCCACTTTGCTTCATAGTCATCTCTTGCGTGCAGCCTGAAGATACTCCACATATCAGGTATTAGTCAATCATCTTTTCGTTTCCCCGCCGCTCTCTGGGAAATAAAAACCGCGGAGGTGTTTTCCCTGTATCCTGCAAGACCGGATTGACGGGAGACATAAATTCTGCCGCGCTACTTTTTTCAGGCAGGGTACGGTAATTCCCTTAATGTTAAATTTTAGAAACACAAGTGCTTCGAATAGTTGACAGGGTTGCACATTCGATGATATCGAAATCGTCACGATGGATATTGAGGGGCATACCATACACGTTGCCAGCTTCCATACTCTTTATAAAATGAACTGCGACACGGTTCGTCCGATAGACAAGTCTGATTCATCATTCCTCCAGCGTTTGATCGAAGAAAAAGGAACAAAGAGTCATGACGATATATAAGTTCAAATCTTTTGAAGAAGCGGAACAGGTTCTCTGGGTTTTTCATCCCCGGAGGGAATACTATCGGCGGGTAGCAGGGCTGTATGAGATTGTCTTCAGGATTTCCCCTCCGAAATGCAGGCGGGGCATCTTCAAATTCAGGAGCATTGAGGATGCCAACAGGAGCGATGACATCAATCCGTGACGACACCATTATCATTTATTTAAATAGGTGATGCTGCCGCAGTTCGGGCATATTATCGTGGAGGATTCCCCGGTATCCAGTACAATGCCGCAGCTGTCGCAGGTGATATTTCCTTTGCCGGTTTCCTTGTCGCCGAAGAGGCTGATCAATACTTGAGAAACAACAGCTTCCCCCCAGAGGGTTTTGTACTGGTTAATGGCCGATCTCGTGGTATCTAGAGCCTGCTGTTCCGCATCGCCCTGTCTGGTTTCAAAAGGATACCCCGGATGGTACAGGTAGGTCTCGAAGTATCGTCGGTAGGACTCCAGCAGGTCCCGGCAGACCTCCAGGTGATTTTTCTTCGTTTTTTGGAACCTGTTGACAATGTTCTGACAGTGCAGAAAAGCCTTCCTCACATTCTCGTTAAAATTGAGAAGCTCATACTGCTTTACCAGTTTGTAAACATAGTCGCGCAATCCCGCCCTGTCCCGGGGAGCGTTTTGATATACTCCCGGATTGCGCTTCACGTCGAGCATGCAGGACTCATACATATACAAGCGCCACGTTTCGATATCGTCGTCCTCGATGGCCTCATTCATGGCCGCCTTGAGTTCGCGGCTCCTCCTGTCCGGATGGGGTTTGTAGACAGTCCCGTCCGGATTGCTGTACGATCCGCAGTATTCACAAAACGCGATGTCTTCGCCCTGGCGCACTTCAATAGACCCGCCGCAGTGTGAGCATTTGATTTGACGTCTAATGTCCATCCCGTATCCTGTACACGATATCAATTTCTATTCTTTTATAATAAAGGGTATCAGTATTTATCATTGTGTCAATACTTTATGAATCATTTTGTTTCAGGAAAGCTTTCCGTATCAAGGCCGGTTGAAAAACGAAAACAGCTTTTATGAGATTATAAGTATTGTGTAGGAGATAGGCTCTCTTTTTTTTTAATGATTGATTTTTCCATAAACCCTGTTACAATCCATTAAAAGCATAACTCTTCAGAGGTCTCTCAATGAAAAAACATCTCTTTGTCATCGCCTGCCTCCTTCTGGCCGGCATCGATCTGTCCGCCGCCGGGAAGTGGAAGCTGGAGAAGAACAGCGACGGGATCAAGTCGTACTCCCGTTCCGTCCCGGGTACGGATATCCTCGAGATCAAGGCCATCACAGTGATTGACGCCCGCATGGAGGTGGTCGGGGAGGTCCTTAGGGATGTGTCCGCCATGCCCCGGTGGATGGCGGACTGCAGCGAGGCCCGCATAGTGAAGATGTTCAACCGGAACGACATGATCGTACACATCGTTCTGGATTTTCCCATGCCGGTCAACGACCGGGATCTCGTCGTCCG
>CALCJG010000085.1 GCA_937967705.1 uncultured Spirochaetia bacterium | reverse complement strand
CCTCCAGCTCGGAGGCCAGCTCCCCGGCATCCGCCGGACGCCTGTCCCGGTCTTCCGCCAGCAGCCGTTCCAGAAGGGCAGCCACAGCCCGGGGCACATCGGCGTTGAGCGTTGTGATGGGGGCGGGGTTCTCGTGCACCTGCTTGTACATCACCGCCGTGGTCTCGCCGTCAAAAGCGGGTTTGCCCGCCAGCATCTCATAGAGAATGATCCCCAAGGAATAGAGATCCGATCTTCCGTCCAGCTCGGCGCTGCCGGAGCACTGCTCCGGCGACATGTAATTGACCGTACCCACTGTGGTGCCTGTCCGGGTCATCTTGGCCCCCGCCAGGGCTTTGGCAATCCCGAAATCCATGATGTAGACATGGCCGTCATTGTCGATCATGATGTTGTCCGGCTTCAGGTCGCGGTGCACCACCCCCTCGCCGTGGGCATAACGGAGGCCCTTGCAGACCGAACGGGCTATTTTCAGAGTTTCCGCCACCGGAAGTTTTCCCTTTTCGGTTATGATGTCCGTCAGCGAACGTCCGCGTACATATTTCATGCTAAAGAAGGAATACCCCCCCCGTTCGTCGGCGCTGTAGAGGGGAATGATGTTGGGATGCTCCAGCTGCGCAAGAGTCTGAATCTCCTGCTTGAAACGTTCCACGAACTTCTTGTCGAATGTGAGCTCTCTGGGAAGCACCTTAAGCGCCACCTGTCGGTTAAGCTTGAGGTCCCGCGCCTGGTATACCACCGCCATGCCGCCGCGGCCCAGTTCCGCGGTGATGGCGAAAACATCCTTTACCGCTTCCCTGAGCCCTTCCAGCTCATCCTGTACCGCCTCCACAAGCACGGTCTCCACCGGCTGTGAGTTGCCCAGGGAAAGACCGCATCCCTGGCAAAACTGGGCCGTATCGCTGTTTTCCACACCGCATTTCGGACAGTTCATAGGATCATCCTCGCTCGTATTGCTATAAATTACGGATTGTATAATATAATAATGGGATTTTCCGCCATACTGCTTTTATCTCTGTAATATGCTTTTTTTATCTGCTGACATCCCTGCTGAGAAAGAGCCGCAGGGAATATAGACTGTTCCCTGCGGTCCTGTCAAGTCGAAAAGGCGGTCAGAGGGCGATGTTTTTCGGCCTCATATCCATCTCAGAATCCCGGCAAAAACGATGAGCATCAGGGCGTTAACGGTAAAGAGCCCGCCGATGAAAATCTTCTGCCTCCGCGGCTGCCAGTCGTAGGCCAGGTTTGCCGCCAGGAAAAAGGGGATATAAACCGTTGCGAAAACGGGAAAGGCCCCCCACCATGAATAGACCCAGTGAAAGGCGGGCGTCGTGGCGAGAAAGATCTCGAAGATCGAGAAGAAGGCGGCGTTTGCCAGGGCGAAGAAGATCCGGTTGTTGATGCCCAGTATCTTCATCTTGGGGTCCTCGGGAAGGATCTTGGAGAAGATGAGCCCGGCCACGGAGAACATCATGCTGAGCTCCCAGCCGACGCCGATGAGCAGCAGATAGCTGGTTCCCGTGGGAACGGTCCAGAGGGCATGACCCGAGAAATGCTGGATCAGGGCGTTGATGATCTCATAGAACCAGTGGACCATGTAAAGCGAGAGTCCCGCCGCCACACCCTTCCAGTTCTTTTTGGAGATCTCGTTGAAGTAAATGTAGGCCACAAAAGCCAGCAGGGGGATGAAATACCATTGAAACGTATTCCCGTTCCTGAGAATGGACAGGGCCTGCTGAGTCAATTCCGGATGATTCATAACGACCTCCTGTAGAGGATTTAGTTGCTTCAGGGAAAAGACTTCTTCTTGCGGATATCTCCCTTTATCACTTCCGGACCCCGCCGGAACATCCTTCGCGGCAGGGAGGGAACGGGAAAATGACATACCATCTCTACATAGCCTTCCGGTGGAAAATCCCCGGGGAGTTCAGCAGCCAGGCAACGAGAAAACCCTCGCTGCTTTGCCTTTGCCTCGCGATTCATAACACTGTCCCAGTGAATACAGCTCTCCCCGCCCTTTTGGGAAGAGGAGTGAAATAAAGCGTATAAAAACAGCCAGGTTATTTGTTGATAAAATTATAAACCTTGATAACCTTGAACATCCATCCTGCAGAACTACCCCGGCATTTGAAGACCTTGCTCACCGTTTCCCCCGCGGGGACCTCCAGGTAAACTGTACAGCTTTTCTCCGACGTGGTCAGTTCACCATTGAGAGTCTTGGGTCCGCTGGTTGTATTTTTTGCTTCCACCGCATAGGCGCTATAGCCTGGCGTATCAGAAACAGTTTCCTTGACGGTGATCTTCAAACCGTTTTGAGAAACGCTTTTTTCCGCCGCTGAAACCAGGCCGGTGAGAACCATTCCTAAAGCCAGAAAACCGATCATCATTTTCTTCATGCTCGCCTCCCTGTTTATATACCTCAAGGGAAACACATGCACAAAAAACATTCAAGCGAATAATGACCGGTCATCCGAAATTTCCGAGAGAGTCCATCCGTCAGTTCTTCAACACCACCAGCGCGTCAACGGCCACAGGTCGCCCGTCGGCGATGAGCAGCGGGTTGATATCGATCTCGGAAATCTCCCCGTGGGCCAGACCGATCCGGCCAAGGCCCATGAGCAGGCGCGCCATCGCCTCACGGTCCACCTCCGGCTTCCCCCGGAAAGCGCCGAGAAGTTTACCGGACCGGATCTCCTCCACCATCTCC
>CALCJG010000084.1 GCA_937967705.1 uncultured Spirochaetia bacterium | reverse complement strand
CAGACGGCAATTTTAAACGATTATAACCGGGGGACACCTTTTTATCCTCCCGCACTTGACAGCGGGTTTCCTCCTTACTATCTTCTAACAAAATCTATAGCTAAAAGAGGAGGCATACATTGATACGTGCGGAGAATCTCACAAAACGCTACGGTCAGCACGTAGCAATAGATCGTCTCGACTTCAACATCGAACGGGGGGAAATACTCGGTTTCCTTGGCCCAAACGGTGCGGGAAAATCCACGACGATGAACATTCTGACAGGCTATCTTTCCGCTACCGAGGGGAAGGTGATTGTCGACGGGCTCGACATCCTGGAACATCCAGAGGAAGTCAAGAAAAAAATCGGGTATTTGCCGGAACAACCGCCGGTGTATCCCGATATGACGGTAAATGAGTACCTGAAATTCGTCTGCGACATCAAAAAGGTACCGAAAAACAAGAAAAAAGCGGACATGGACCGCATCCTCGAGCTTGTGGGGATAGGCGATGTGCAAAAGAGGCTCATCAAAAACCTGTCAAAGGGCTACAAACAGAGGGTGGGACTGGCCCACGCCATGATACACGATCCCGAGATCCTGATACTGGACGAACCGACCAGCGGCCTGGACCCCAATCAGATCGTGGAGATCCGGAATCTCATAAAGGAAATCGGCAAGAAGAAAACCGTCATCCTCTCCACGCATATCCTCTCCGAGGTGGAGGCCACCTGCGAGCGGGTCATCATCATCAACAGGGGAAACATCGTCGCGGACAGCAGCGTGTCCGATCTTAAATCTTCCTACCGGCAGGAGTCGCGCGTATCCATAAAAGTGGGGGGCACGGATTTCGCCGGTCTCCGGCAGGGACTTTCCGCTATCGGGGGCATCAGCACCATTCAGGAGGAGAGTAACGATGAGGATCTCACCGGTGCCGTGATACTCACCGCTTCCGGCACCGAGATCCGGCCGGACATCTTTCGTGCGGTTTCCGATAACGGATGGACTCTGTACGAAATGAAAAAGGAGACCTTCACCCTGGAACATATTTTCCGCCAACTGACCACAGGAGGAAACGCATGACAATCAAGTCATTCTTCAGCAACATGCTGGTGATCATGAAAAAGGAACTCATCATATATTTCACCACCCCGATCGCCTATATCGTCTTCAGCGCCTTTCTGCTGACCACAGGACTCTATTTCTTCGTTCTGTCTCCCTTCTTTTTCTACGGGCAGGCGGACCTTCGGGAGTTCTTCGGATCGCTCCCCTGGCTCTTTTCCATCGCCATTCCGGCGGTCACCATGCGCCTTCTCTCGGAGGAGGAGCAGAGCGGTTCCATCGAGATCATCATGACCCTCCCTGTCACAACCTACGACATCGTGCTGGGCAAGTTCTTCGCGGCCACCGTCTTCGTCGGAGTCATGCTGATCCCCACTCTCATCTATGTCGTTACCGTTGCCATGGTCGGCTCCATCGATCTTGGACCGGTGCTGGGCGGCTACCTGGGCGCCCTCTTTCTGGCGGGGGCCTGCGTCGCCATCGGCGTCTTCACCTCGTCCCTAAGCAAGAACCAGATCATCGCTTTCATCATCGGCATGGGTATATGCCTGGCCCTGACCCTCACGGAATATTTCCGCTTCTTCCTTCCAGGGAAGATGGTCAACATCATCGAGTTCTTCGGGCTCAAGTATCATTTCATGAACATAGCGAAGGGTATCGTTGATTCCCGGGATATCCTCTATTTTCTCTCCATCATCGCCTTCTCCCTGATGGGAACGGTTAAGATTCTCGAGGACAGGAGGTAATTATGAAAACACCCGCATTCATCCAGAATTTGAAAGATAAAATCATTGCAAAATGGGGAGAAGACAAGTCCCTGGAAAAACAGTACTTTCTCCTGACCTCCCTCGTCATCATCGTACTGCTCAACCTGGTGGGGTCTCGGCTCTACTGCCGGGCAGACCTGACCCGAAACAACACCTACTCCCTCTCCCAGGTAAGCCGTGACGTGGTCTCCGGCCTCAAATCCCCCCTGACAATCCGGGCCTTCTTTACCCGTGATCTTCCGGCTCCCTACAACTCCGTGCCCCGCTACCTGACCGACCTCCTGGAGGAGTACACCCAGTACAACCCGCGGTATTTCCATTACCGGATCATACACCCGGACAATGAGAAGACCAAGCGTGAGGCCGCTGACTACGGCGTCTATCCCATCGAGATACGGGAATACAAGAGCGACCAGATGAAAGCCAGCGAGGCCTACATGGGCCTGGTCATCGAGCATGAGGATCTTGTGGAAAAGATCGACTCCCTTACGAGCTTCGAGGGGATCGAGTACCGCATAACCTCCCTCATCAGAAAAATGGACGGCAAGGTGGGGGCCCTGGCCAAGATCAACACCCCCATCGTGGTTACCCTCTATGCCACGAGCAACATCCCCAACGCCTGGCAGGTAATAGACAAGGTGAAGGAGCGGTTCAACAAGAGCAATCAGAAAAACAACCGCAAGCTCAACTTCAAGCATGTGGACCCCCTGAACGAAAAATCGGCCTTCCAGCGCGCCGAGAGCTACGGAATTCCCAAAATACTCATGAAGGCGGGGAGCGGGTCCGGCCGTACCGAGGAGGGGATCATAGGCATCACCGTGGAATACGGTGAAAAGTTCGAGACGATTCAACTCCTGGCCAGAACGCTCTTCGGCCTGGATATCGACAGGGCCGGCATTGAGAAGCTGGACGACAGGATCAACTCCGCCGTGACGAACCTCATCAGCGTCAACCCCATGATCGGATACATCACCGGCCATGGCGAGCTCAATCCAGACGATCCCCGGGAGGGGGCCGGAAACTTCAAGCCCCTGATCCCCGACATGTACAGCTTTCAGACGATCGACCTGAAACAGGAGGCGATCCCAGACGGGATCAACACCGTGATCATCAACGGTCCCAAGATGAAATTTACCGACGCCGAGCTTTTCAAGCTGGACCAGTACCTGATGAAAGGGAAATCCCTCATCCTCTTCCTGGACGCGTTCAACGAGATACGCCCTCAGGGGGGACAGCAGATGCAGATGTTCGGCCGCGAGCCGGTCTTTTTGCCCATCGACACGGGACTGGAGGCGCTCCTGGCCCATTACGGCATCTCCGTGAATAAGGACATGGTGCTGGACATGAAATGCTTTTCCCAGAGGGGCGATCAGCCCATCTACGTGGCCCCGGTGATAGATGACACCGGCCTCAACCGTGAGAACGAGATCACGCGCTACCTGAAGAAAGTCCTTTTCTTCAAATCCTGCTCCCTCGGAGTCGACGACGCCAGGATCAAGGCCCAGGATCTGCGTAAAACCGACCTCGTGCGCTCCTCTTCCGACAGCTGGCTCATGAAGGGACGCATCAGCCTGATGCCCTGGGCCATGAAACCTCCCCACGATTCCCAGATGGCCCGGCAGGTCCTTTCCCTGATGGTCTCCGGTAAGATGGAGAGCTTTTTCAAGGACAAGCCCATCCCCGCACTGGATGAAAAACCGGCCAAGGGAAAAACCGCCGCCCCTGTGCAGAAATTCACCCAGGCGGACATTATCAAGCGGGCCATCAAAAACTCCCGCATCCTGGTGACCGGGACCTCGGAAATCACCCGCATCGATTTCGATCGTGAGGGAAAACCCAACTCCGTACTGCTGCACAACATGATCGACTACATGAACGGCAACTACGAGATTCCAGAGATGCGCAGCAAGGGACTGGAGCTCAACCCGATACGGGACGACAACCCCCTGG
The DNA here is from genome assembly GCA_937967705.1 of uncultured Spirochaetia bacterium. Classification (GTDB taxonomy): domain Bacteria; phylum Spirochaetota; class UBA4802; order UBA4802; family JAGODF01; genus CALCJG01. The sequence goes on along the minus strand of CALCJG010000084.1, from coordinate 8,984 downwards.
CCCGTTTCATACGGCGTCTCTTTTCCCTCTCGCTTCACGATGCCGCCGAATGGGCCCGGGTCATGTTCAAGGTGATCAACATTCTGCTCTTCCCCGCGGCCGCCATTGCCGGCGCCACCGCCTGGATCATGATCCGACGCAGACGCCGTAGGACCGCCATCCAGAATCTCTTCGCCAAAAAGGAGGCCTGAGAATGAAAGCAAACCGCAAGCTCATCATCCCCTTGGGGATCATTCTGCTCCTGGGTATCCTCTATTTCCTCACGTCATTGAGGGACCGTTCTGCGGACCTCCCGGAACTGAAGAAATGGTCCGGCGAGGCCGATGAGATCACCATCGCCAGACCCGGGGACTCGCTGCGGATATACAGGAAGGAGGGACGATGGGTGATAGGCGACCAGGCTTATCCCGCCGACGACAAGATCGTCGGTACGCTCCTGGAAAAACTGAAAAACCTCCAGATAACGGAACTGAGCTCCACACGGCCCTACTACGAGAAATTCGACCTGACATCCGAGAAGGCCCTCCCGGTGACGGTCAAGCAGGGAGGCCGGGTACTGCGGGACCTCCTCATAGGGAAGCGCAGCGAAACGACCAGCCACACATTCATTCAGCTGAAGGGTAGGGCCGAGGTTTACAAGGTTTCCGGTCTTCAGCGGGAGGACTGCGACAAGGGCCTGAACGAATGGCGGGACAAGAGCATCATCAATGTACCGGCAAAAAATATCAGCTCCCTCCAGATCCTTCACAAGGGAAAAAGCCTCACCTTCGAAAAAATCACCGGGGTAAAAGCATCCCCCGGACCCGCTCCCGACAAGGCCAAGCCCGAAGCGGCGGAAAGATGGATATGCCGGGAACACAACAACCTGATACTGGATGAGCGTAAGACCCAGGCACTAATCCGTTCTTTTGGCCCCATGAAGGCCTTCAATTTTGCGGACATTGAGGCCAAGAGCCTTAAGAACGCCGAGACCCTCATTAAAATAAACGCCGCCGGCAAGACCTATGAGGTGCGCATCTACTCCAAAACCAAGGGAGACCAGTACCCCTGCACAAGCTCAGAACTGCCCTATATATTTCTGCTTGATAAATTCGGTGCGGAGAGGTACGCTAAGGATATCAAGGAATACGTGCAGCAGTAAAGCTCCCCGGCCGAAAGAGCAGAGGGGAAGATTGGGATCCGGGAGAGATATTGTGAGCGCAACGGAAATACTCGCAACCATAGGTCCCGCCTCCGCTGAGAGGCTGGCGGACCTTCGGAAGGCCGGGATGAGCGGCATCCGCATCAACAGCTCGCACGGCGACCCCGGCGTCCATGAAGCCGTCATCCGGGCAGCCCGAAACCTGGACCCCCTCATCTATATCGTTTACGACATCAAGGGTCCCAAGATACGCATCGGCGATCTGCCGGAACCTCTGCCCCTGAGGGCAGGTGACCACCTCACACTCAGGACCGATCTCCCCAAGCCTCCGGGATCGGATTATCCCCGCACCGCGAAGAACAGTGAAGGAATCCCGGTCACCTATGAGGGTCTGGATGATTTCACCAAACCGGGAGACCGCTTCTATGTGGACGACGGCTACATCGGCCTGCGGGCGCTGGAGGTAAGCCGGGGGCGCATACTCTGCGAGGTGCTCTACGGCGATCTCCTCAGGTCCCGGAAAGGGCTCAATCACCCCGACACCATCGTAGGCTACCCCTACACCATGCCCCAGGACGTTCCCAACCTGGAGTTCGCCCTCTCCCACGGTGTGGATTTCATTGCTGATTCTTTTACCCGCAACGGGGATGATGTTTTGGAGCTGAGGGGACGCCTGAAGGGAACGGGGGTAAAGATCATATCCAAGATAGAAAACCCCGAGGGCATAAACAACTTTGACGAGATCCTCGAAAAAACCGACGCCATCATGGTCGCCCGGGGAGACCTGGGCGTGGAGATGGATCCCTGGCTGATCCCAGAACTGCAGAAGACGATGATCGAGAAATGCAACCGCGCGGGCAAGCCTGTCATCACCGCCACCCAGATGCTGGAATCGATGATAGACAACCCCCACCCCAGCCGTTCGGACGTGAGCGATATCGCCAACGCTATTTATGACGGGACCGACGTGATCATGCTGTCGGGAGAGACCTCCATCGGCAAATACCCGGACCAGTGCGTTCTCATGATGCATCAGATCGCGGAGTTCACGGAAAAAACCGGGCGATACAGGAGCCGCAAGAGCGGCGTTAACCGGTTATCCCTCCTTGCGCAAAAAGCTTAGGGACATCAGAATCATCCCCCCATAAAGCAGGAAGATACCCCAGCCGAGACGGTCCAGGGGAAGGGAAAGGAATGCCAGCATGGCGGAAATCCCTCCCAATCCCGCCACCGAGAGAATTGCGGATATTTTGGGCCTGTTCAGAAAGAGCACCAGGGCGGGAAGGGCCAGGGCATAGAGGGCAAGAATGCTGCAGTAGAGAGGCAGCCCTGTCAGCCCCGAAAAGGAATGGATGATCTGTTCTGCCCCGGATACCGTGGCGGAGGATTTCCAATATATGATGTAGAACCAGGGGGTCACCACCGAGAGCATGGTTATAAACGCTCCCGTCACCTCGAGGAAATTGCTCTCCCGAAAAGATACGAGGGTGAAAAACCATTGATACCACTTCTTTTCCATGATCATTCCCAACTTTCGGGTTAGTTACAGTGCGGTTAGAGCTTTAAACCAAAAGGGCCGCACGTCAAGAACTAATAAATTAATTTTTCCCGGATTTTATTGTTGACATTATCCCTCCCTGATTTAATTACATTTCTGTTATTTTCGTCCTGCCCAGGTGGTGGAATCTGGTAGACACGCATGGTTGAGGGCCATGTGGGAATTTCCTGTACGGGTTCGAGTCCCGTCCTGGGCAAAAAGAGAGGAAAGCATTCCTCTCTTTTTTTTTGCTTTTCCCTTCATTTTTTCAGAATTCCCGTTGACGGCCTGATATTCTTGGTATCATATTGAGTAATTTTGCTTTTTTCAAAAAGGGATTGTTTACAAAAAATAGAAAATGTAGTTTATGCTCTACAACATATTTACGAATTTGTCGATAATGTATGTGGGGCCCGGGATTTTATGAATGTTATGGAGGCTTATCATGAATTACAACATGCAGAGGGATTACGAACTTATAGCCAAACATTGTCCCAAATGCGAATCCCTGGTAATGGCTCAGGTCGTAAAAACGCTGACCGGGGAATTTTACAAATACAGGGACCTGAGGTGCTCGCAGTGTGACTGGAAGAGCCCTTCGGCGGAAACGAACTAACGGTAAAGAGCAGTGCGGAAACCGGTCCCGGATGAAATCCTCCAGCGGGGAACCGGTGGAATGTCTATTAGGGGACGGTTGACAAATCCAGGTGGAATTACACGGGGATACAAAGAAAATCCGGGCGCTGGGGTATTTGAAAGAGGGATTTCTGGCACCCTTTAGAGCCCTGAAACTTGTATTGCAAAACAGGGGGTTGAAACGATATTTCATCATCCCTTTTATTCTCAACATCATCCTGCTCTCATCCGTCTTATTTTTGGCCTATAGTTACCTTTACCCCTTTCTGACGGGATTACTACCTCAGGGAGCGGAATGGTATTTTCGAGCCTTGCGGTGGATCATGGGTCCTCTGATCATCCTGGTAATGGTTATTCTGTCCCTTCTCAGCTACTCCATCACCGGAAGCATCATCATTTCCCCCTTCAACGATATCCTCTCTTTCCGCGTGGAAACACTGTTGACGGGCAATACCTTCGAGGAAAAGTTTTCCTTACGGGAGATGTTCCGGGACATACTGCGAATCACACTCAACATCATCAAGCTCCTGGTGCTGATCACCCTCTTCAACATCCTGATCCTGGTGCTGCATTTCATCCCTCTCATCGGCGGTGCCCTCTATTATCTGCTGAGTTTCATGGCCACTCTCTTCTTCATAGGATTCCAGTTTTTCGATTTCCCCCTGGAGCGCAGGCGTCTGGTCTTCCGGCAGAAACTCAGGATGCTGCTGGGCTATAAACTCATGACCATCGGGCTGGGCCTCGGGTTCTTCATCCTCTCCTTTGTCCCCCTGCTGGGTTTTCTCGGGCTGAACCTGGGCGCGGTAGGGGCCACCACCCTCTTTATCGACCATATGCGCAGCCGTCTTCCCCTGTAATCCTCTCACCCCCCCCGGAGGTCCAACCCTCTCCGGTTTTGCCTGGTTTGGAATGTCAACCGGCCCTCAATATAGTAATTGACTTTTGATCCCGTCAGGGAGAGTATATATCCTTTCATTCCCAGCCTGTACGGTCCCAGCCAGTCCCCTCTGCGCTCCTCATCTCGCCGGAGAGGGCGGGATATCCATCCGTATCCCCGGATCTGGTCCAGCGGATACGGATCTTTCAGACAGTGCCCCTGGGAAATTTTGAACCCTTAACGAGGAGAGCCAGTATGATTAAACTCGATTACAATTACTTCATGGAAGACTTTATCGGGAGCGAGCACGGCATCACGGAAAAGGAGCTCTCCTCCCAGCTGCCGGAGGCCGAAAAAGCCCTGGAGAGAATGGAGCGGGAAAAAAGCCAGGGGTCCCTGGGCTTTCTTGAGATTACCGGCGACAAGGACCTGGTTGAGGATATCCGCCGGTATAAAAACGCCTGCGGCAGCCGTTTCGACACAATCGCCCTCATCGGCATCGGGGGTTCCGCCCTTGGTCCCCAGGCGCTGAAGAACGCCCTCTCCCACCTCTATCTCAACGAGCTGAGCGATGAGAAACGTGCGGGAAGATACAAGGTCTACTTTTTCGACAACGTAGACCCTTATGAAATACATTCCATCGGTGATGTGCTGAACGTGGAGAAGACCCTGTTCCTCGTGATATCCAAGTCCGGGGGAACCACGGAGACCAACGCCAATTTCGCCATACTTCTGGACTGGCTGAAGAAAAAGGCCGGGGCCGATTACGCCCGGCAGATCGTGGCCATCACCGATCCGGCAAAGGGAGTGCTCCGGGACGTGGCCGATAAAGAGGGATTCCAGACCTTCCCCATTCCCTCCAACGTGGGCGGGCGGTTTTCCATTCTCTCGGCTGTGGGCCTCGTGATGGCGGAGTTCATCGGCATTGACACCCGGAAGCTCCTCGACGGGGCCCGGGCCTTTCAGGAAAACTGCTACGGCCGGGAGATGATGAAAAATCCCCCCCTCCTGAACGCCGTCTTCCATCGCCTCTTCGACAGGGCCAAGAACAAGAGGATCAACGTGCTGATGCCCTATACGCGCAAGCTCTTCCTCTTCGCGGACTGGTACCGCCAGCTCTGGGCCGAGTCGCTGGGCAAAAACAGGGACATCAACGGAAAGGAAACGGCCGTGGGACTGACGCCCGTTTCGGCCATGGGCACCATCGACCAGCACTCGCAGCTGCAGCTTTATCTTGAGGGGCCCAACGACAAGGTCATCACCCTTCTCAAGCTGGAAAACTTCGACAACGACGTGGAGATACCGGAGTTCTACAAGGGCATTCCGGAAATGGATTATCTCTCGGGCAAGAGCCTGCGCCGTCTCAACGGCTTCGAGGAATCCGCCACCGAACTGGCCCTGAAAAACGAGAAACGCCCCAACGCCTCCCTCATATTCTCACGGCTGGACGAAACCGACATCGGAGCCTTTCTCATGTTCATGGAGATGCAGACCGCCTATGCCGGCTATCTCTATAACATCAACCCCTATGACCAGCCGGCGGTGGAGCAGGGTAAGAAATTCACCTTCGGGCTGCTCAGCAGACCCGGCTATGAGGAATACCTGGATCAGTTCAGCAAGGGATACGTCAAGAGGGACAAGTACATACTATGACGCTTAGCCTTCCCCTCTTTATCGTCTTCGAAGGGATTGACGGCTGCGGCAAATCGACCCTCGCCGCCCTTCTTGCGGATCACTGGAGCAGCCAGGGCATCCCGGTCTACAGGGGAACGGAGCCCACGGAAGGCGCCTGGGGCAGGCGTATCAGGGAGATGCTCCGCTCCGGCGAGCTCCCGGATCCCGAAGCGCAGATGAGCCTTTTCCTCAACGACCGGGAGGAGGATGTCCGGCGAAACATCACCCCTGCCCTTGAACAGGGGAAGCTGATCATCCTCGACCGCTATTACTTCTCCAACGCCGCCTATCAGGGATCGGAAAACCTCCCGCCGTCAAGGATCGTGGAGGAAAACCTGGCCAGAGGATTTCCCGTCCCCCACAGGGTCTACCTCGTCGATCTGGACCCCGCCAAGGCCCTCCGGCGCATCGAGGAGAGAAACAGCGGCGGCAAAAAGGAAGCCTTCGAGAAGACAGGCGCTCTTCAGAGGGTCCGAGAGGCTTATCTCTCTCTCAGGGATGACACATTTTTTCTCATTGACTCCAGAGACAAACCTGCTATCCTCCTGAAGCAGATTTTAAAGGACATGGAACAGAATTTTTCCCTGAGATGATTCCCCGAATTAAGAACATCATATTGACCTACGGCCTCGACATGGCATTCGTCATGCTCCTTACGGGAATGGCCGTCTTCCTCTTTACCATATCGGGAGGGGGTATCTACATATTTGTCTTTTTCTTTTTCCTGATACTCTCCCTGCTTTCCATACTCAACTATCTGCATGATGTCATCGACTCCCGGATCAGTCCCGTGCACTATAATGATCTCTACAGCCAGACGGTCGAGTCCATTCTGACGATGGAATCCTTCAACGAAATGCTGAAAATCCAGTTCGACAGCATCCTGAATCTGATCAGCGTTAAATCAGGCCTCCTGATCTTTTATTATCCCGACAGGGAGGAATTCAATATATTCTACCAGAAGGACAGGAAAAAGCGCGTTATACGTAATGCCAATGTGGAGATCAACAACATTCTTCTCCGATCCTTCGCAAGCTCCGAGGACGTTATCGTCCGGAGCAAACTCAACCCCTACAGCTACGAGGCGGCCTCCCTCATCAGGGAAATCGACAGGCTGAACGGCGAGGTCATTCTCCCCATCTATTTTCATGACACATTTCTGGGACTCATCGTCATCGGCCGGCGGAAACGGCGCCTTTCCGGAAAGGAGATCCGGCTTCTGAAAATCTTTGCCTCCAAAATAGCCATTCTATCCATCAACAGTTTCTATTTTAATGAAATCCTCAAGAAGAAGGAACTGGAAAAGGAGTTCGAGCTGGCTTCCAGGATCCACCGCCGGTTCATGCCCGACCCCGACCTGCAGATCGGCCGCCTGCAGATCAGGGTCCATCATCAGACAACATCGCTCATGACCAGGGAGTTTTATGATGTCTTCATCAACGATGCGCGGGAAGATGACGTAAGAATCTCCGCATACCGGATACAGGGAAATATCGCTGGCATATCGATCTATATGCCGGGCATTCAGGCATTGCTCCAGAGCTATTCCAGGCTGGGCATGTCCCCTTCCCGGGTCATCCGTAAGGTCTCCGATTTCATACGCGAACGCAATCTCCTGGATGAGAAAATCACCCTCTTCCATTCATCCTTCGAACAGAGCGGAATCTTTGAATACTGCAACAGCGGCTATCCCGACCCGTTTCTCTACAGATCCGCAAGTCAGTCCCTCGAGATCCTCAAGCAGACTCGAAAGGGCGCCGCATCGAAGGTCAGGCTGGAGGAAGGGGACACGCTTCTCGTCTCCTGCGAACCATACCACGGTGTCATCCGTCAGAACGGGGAAAAGTTTACCGAGTTCCTGCAATCCTCAGCCAGGCTTCCCCTGGCAAAAATCCGCCCCCAGCTTCTGAAGATGCTGGCCCCGGAATTGGATCCTGACGAGAGCACGGACAGAGACAAGCTTCTGATACTCGTCCGCATGGAGGAGGTCTCTTGATACGACGGATCACCAACATACTCCTGATCGTCATGCTCCTCCTTCTGAACTATATTTTCATCGGGGACAGTCTGGAGATCTCACGAATTTACCCTTTTCACAGACTGCAGGTGGGCAATGTCCTCATCTACAACGTAAATATACTGAAGGCAGACAGTCTCTATAAACACAGGATAGAAACGATCAACGGGGACCGGGTCTCGGGAGACAACCTTGTGCCCCTGCTCATGAAGCACCGCTATGCCCGGGAACTCAGTGTTCTCTTGAGCCATAACGGATCCTTCGTGGAGAAGAAATACCTGCGCCCGTCGGAAAACCACCACCTGCTCTGGTCCCTTCTTCTCATCATACTCATCGCAAACATTCATTATCTTTATGGTTTCCTGATTCGATTCATCCGGCCCAACAGTTATCAATCCGGCCTCTACTTCTTCGTATCCATCGGCCTGAGCCTCTTTTTCTTCTTCCTGGTAGATATCGTTTCCTTCCATCATCTCAGGCTCTCCTTCCTGCTGGTCGTCATGGCCCTCGGTTACATCATCCTGCTGGTGGGATACAATCTCTCCAGCCAGAGGCTCAGCCTGCGGGCGGCGGTCATATATCTGATCGCCAGCGTTTCTCTTCTGGTTTTCATCCGGGCTTATTTTTTCAGCCCCTTCGACATCTATGCCATCAAGTTTCTGGATATATATCTCCTCCTCGTGGGTTTCCTATCCCTCGGGAAGCTTTTCATCAATGTTCTCTCGGAACGGAACATCTATGTCTTCAAACGGGCAGGCATCATCGCCATCGGTATACTCCTGGCTTTCATCAGTCCGATCGCCATCGGTCTTGCCTGGCTCTACTGGGAGGTGGGACTCCCGGCTCATGTCTTTTCAAGCCTCACACTCCTCATACCCCTGCTGATCGGCAACAGCATACTGCAGCACAATGTCTTCAGTCTGCGGCTCTTTCTGGGCAGGGGGATAGTCTTGCTTTCCGCCAATCTGATCATCGCCCTGGTCACATCGGCCCTGATCTACATACTCACCAGCTTCGCCAGCAGCGGATACGAACTACTGCTGGATTACGCCCTTTTCGTGGTTACCTTCATGGCGATGATGAAGCTGAATCGAATCACCAA
>CALCJG010000083.1 GCA_937967705.1 uncultured Spirochaetia bacterium | reverse complement strand
TTCTTCAGCGCCAGATAGGTGGCGCGGTCGCTGATCGTGTAGCCCTTCTTTTCGGCAGCCACGTTGAGCGTTGCCCCCATCCCCAGACCTGTCTCCTGATACCAGCTCTGGCCGGCCGCTTTAACGGCGGCGGCCTTCCATATCTTCAGTTCGCGGGAATGGGTCCCGGACCTGTCCCCGCGGGAAACGAAGAGGGCTTTTCCGGCGGCTATTCTTTTCAGGGCATCGGGGGCCTTCTTCATCCCTTTCACTTTGGCGGGATCCTCTGCGGGACCCAGCAGTATGAAATCGTTATGCATCACCCTCTGCCGGTTGATCCCGAACCCTTTATCCATAAAGGTCTTCTCCGCTTCAGGAGAATGGACCAGCAGCACATCCGCCTCGCCGCGCTCCCCCATGGCCATGGCCTGCCCGGAACCCACGGCTATGGTCTTGACGAAAACGTCGTTCTTCTTCTCGAAGACCGGAATTAGCACATCCAGGAGTCCCGAATCCTGCGTGCTGGTGGTGGTAGCCAGGATCAGCTCCTTCTTCCTGGCGCAACCCGTCACACAGATCATCACAGCCCATACGAGGATCAGTAATGCTGTTCTTCTCTTCATCATAATAAGTACCTCCCTCATTCGGGGTATCCAGCATGAAACACTGGAATATTAATTAGTAAACCTAAGATAATAAATTGCGGATCTTTCCAGCTCCGGTAGAATAGGGATTGCATTATGGTTAAAAGCCTATAAAGAAACAATGATTTTTTTATCGGATAATCCGAATCCCCCCATGGGTAGACTGCAAAAAAAAGAACCCCTCCAGGGGAGGGGCTTCTTGTATACTCTAAATGGCTTTACTTGTTTTCCTGCTTGGCCGCCTCTTCCTGGGCCTTTTTCATGATCTCATCCAGTACCTTCTGGGCCTTTTCTCTGGCTTCCTTGTCATCCACCCTGTCGCTTCCTTTCATGAAGACGTTGGCACCGCTGGAAAGATAGCGATAGGACCTGATGGAGAAATACGAGGAGAGAAGGGTAAGAACCGCCAGTACGATGACGACAACCTTGGCAACCCCTTCCTTGCCGCCCAATGCGTTGACCAGGGCATTGAGGAGCAGCCAGAGACCGAAGAGTGAAACCACCAGGGAAACAGCTACACCCAGGTAGAAGTTCAGTCCTCCGGTAAAGCTGAGCACCGCGTTGATCGGCATGAGTATCATCGTGGCTGCAACGACCCGCGCGTTGGCCTCATAGTTGGTGCTTCCCCCGCAGATGGCCGAGAGGATGAGGACCAGAACCGCCCCGATAAAGAGACCGATAACCGCCGCGATGGGACTGACGATGAGGGAAGTGATGCCTGCTCCGGCACCGGCCGCCCCGCCCAGCATGGCGCTCGCCGCACTGAGCTTCAGGAGTCCCCAGATCAGGGTAAACACACCGGCCACGGCCCCGTAGATCAATGCTTTGATCACCGGCTCCCCGAAACCGCCCTCTTTGGGCATGGCCGCAAAGTATTCCTTGGGAGCCATCAACACCTGTTTGGAATCATCAATAAACTTCTGAAAATCAAAACCGCCTTCTGCCATAAACATTACCTCCTATGCAGGCTGAAAAGTACCCATAACTGAGCTTTCTATCTTGGATTATGGGGGGAAATGCATCTCCGTTCCCCCTAAACTATCACAGGGGCGGAGAATCAGCAAGCCCTTTTTTAGTCTATTTAAGACAAAATAAGCATTTTTGGCTAAATCCGCAGACACACCACACCGATTTTTTCCCTTCTCCGCAAAAAAATTATGTAAAATTCTTTTTTTCCTTGTAATTGATGCAAAAATATAGTACCCCTTTTATATTAAATTTAATAATAGAAAGAATAATTGGAGGTTAGTATTATGGAAGGTGGCGGTGGAAGTCCTGTAGTAACCCTGATTGTATATCTCATTCTGGTCATCGCCTGGATCGCAGGCCTTTGGAAGATTTTCGAGAAAGCCGGCAAACCGGGCTGGGCAGCCATAGTACCCATCTACAACGTTATCGTTCTTCTGCAGGTAGTCGGGAAACCGGTATGGTGGATCATTCTCCTTCTGATCCCGATCGTCAGCTTGATCATCATGATCATCGTCCTGCTGGAACTGGTCAAAAAATTCGGCCAGCCCGGATGGCATGTTCTTCTGGCGCTCTTCTTCGGTTTCGCCTATATGCCCTATCTGGGCTTCGGAAGCCCGCAGTATCAGGGATAATATCTCCCTGAAAAACGAAACGGAGGATATCGATCCTCCGTTTTTTTTGCCCGGATTTTAATCAGTTTATTTAATGCCCGCCTTGTTGTAGCCGTCCGCCAGATGAGTATTGACGTGAACCACGCCTCTGTTAAGATCCTTGAAGGCATAATCGGGGGTGATTTCCGGGAGGGCGTCGGCCGTTTTCTGATCCTTGAGAACTGTTCCCGCAGGCACATAGCGTCCGTCGGGCACGTTAACCCCCATGAGGATGCAGCCCGGTTCCACAACGCAGCCGCTGCCCACTCTCGCCTTGAAGATCAGCGTCTTCATGCCTACGAAGGTCTCATTGCCCACGTAAGCCGGGCCGTGAATCTGCACCTGATGGGCCAGGGAAACCTTCCTGCCGATGTAGACGGCGTACTTCTTACCCTCCGCCTCCACCAGGTTTTTCTCCAACGGTTTCCCGTCCTGCTCGGTCTCCAGAGCATGGATGATGACCCCGTCCTGAACATTGGATTCGTCCCCCACATGCAGGGGCTGCCCCTCGTCCCCCCTGACAGAGGCGAAGGGCGCCACCATCACCCTTTTGCCTATCTTCACATTGCCGATAACCGCTCCCAGCGGATGCACGTAAGCCGTGGGATCGAGGTCCGGGCTGTATTCCTTTTGCGAAAAATCTGTAATAACATTCTTGTGAATCATAACTCCCTCCTTGGGATGTCCCGAGAATTCAACGATCATGTTTTCAGCAGGCAAGGGCTGAGCCTACAGCACCCTGCCCGGTTAAGGATCAGGCACCCCCATAAAAATGCAAATAAAAATTACCCTCCCCATCCCCCTTAAATTTCTTGACTATCCTTATTTTTTCTATACTTTCTCGTATATCCGGTGAAAATAAATAACCGATCGGCTTCCCGTTGCCGGAGCAGGAGGTACATTATCATCCCAGGAGTCAGCCATGAATATCAAATGCAAACCCAGTTCACTCTTGACGATTTTTACTCTTCTAGTCTCATTGTCATCCCCCTCCCTTGCCGATGCCCCTTTCAGCAAGGACGTCGACCATGACGGATTCCCCGATGATCTGGAAATCGCCACGGGCTTCAACCCCCGGGTCAATGAGCCCCTGAAAAAGAGCTCCCGGGGCGGCCGATGCGGCGTCATCAAGACCGATCTCATCAAGGTGGGAAAACCTCAAAATGTTCTCATCCTTCTGGATGTCTCCGGGAGCATGAGCGCCAAGATGGGCACGGATACCCGAATGGAAGTGGCCAAGAAGGTGCTCTACCGTTATCTGGACGCCCTTCCCCGGGAAATGAAAGTGGGCTTTGTCATCTACGGAAAGAGCAGCTGCGGCGAGGACAGCGTCGAGGTGATTGCCCCTGTCGGAAGGACCGACCGGAAGGCCCTGAAAGAACTAGTGAAGGACCTGAGACCCCGGGGCTCCACGCCCCTGGCCAGGACCATAGAGAGGACCAGGGATTTCCTCAAGGGCTTCGAGGGGGAGAACAACACGCTGATCATCATCAGCGACGGCATGGAGAGTTGCGGCGGGAGCCCGGTTCAGGCAATCATTGACCTCAAGGAGAGCGAGGCCAATCCCGAAGTGACCGTAATTGGACTGAACGTCGACCGGAGGACGCGTTCGCATCTGTCCAAGATCGCCGGGGCGGCTGAAGGCTCCTATGCCGACGTCAAGAGCGAGGAGGATTTTGTAAAGGCCTTTGCGGGTTTTTTCAGCAAGATGAACAAGTTCTACAAGGATATCGTCTGCATCACCCGCCAATATAACTCCTATCTCACCTACGAGACGGAACAGTACAACAAGAGCAAGGCCTACATCATGAAGGCCCTCATGAAGGCCAAGGATGACGGAACCCGGGACGCCCTCAAGGCCCTGGAAAAGAAGCTGGAGAAGAACCACCGGGAACGGGAGGAAGCCAAGGACAAACTGAATGAGATGATCAGCAACAAGATCGAGGAGATCGACCGGGCCACGAATAAATTCATCGGCAAGGAATAGAAAAGACGCATCATGCAAATAGAAACCCTGCCGTCGGCAGGGTTTCTCATTTTTGGTCAACCGAGCTCCAGGACCGCCAGGAAACCCCCATGGATGGCCCCGTCGATCTTGGCGGGTTTTACGCTGTCCCCCACGATACGATAGGGTATTCCGATTTTATCCAGTTCCCCCGCCAGGGTCTTATTGGACCGGGAACCCAGAGCGATGATGACGTTATCGAAATCCTCCTGCAGGGTCTTTCCCTCCGCCTCATAGCTGACCTTGCCGCTCTCCACGGAGAGCACCCTGGCACCGGTCACGGTGCGGATTCCATGCTTCTGAATGTTCCCCAGGAGCACCCAGCGGGTGGAGCGCCCCACATCCTTGCCCACCTGCGGCAGCATCTCGAAGATTGTGATCTCCTTGGAACCGCTGACCATCAGCTCACGGAGCCGTTCCACGGTTTCCGCCTCATAGTAGAAGAGGAAATGGAGCGCCTCCGGCGTCAGCGTTCCCTTCCCTGCAAGAAAATGCGCCGTCTCAAGACCGACAGCACCTCCGCCGACGACAGCGATCCTTCTACCCAGCAGGGGGTTTTCCCTCAGCACCTTCCAGGCCGTTAGCACCTTCGGCCCATCAACTCCTTTTATGGGCGGCACCAGGGGCAGAGCGCCCTCCGCCGCGATGATGTAGTCCGGTTTTTTCTGCTTTAAGAAATCCGCCGTCACCTCAGTGTTCAGGTGAACCCGTATCCCGAGGCGGTCAATCATGACCCGGTAGTAGCGGATGAACTCCAGGAGTTCCTGTTTGTGGGGAGGGGCTCCGGCGATCCATATCTGCCCGCCGATATCCCCCTCCTTCTCATAAAGATCCACATCATGACCCGCCTGCACAGCCGTAACGGCCGCTTCCAGGCCGGCGGGCCCGGCGCCTATCACCATTATCTTTTTGGGACTGGAGGTCTTTTTCAGGTTGCGCTCCCCCTCGTAGCCGGCCCGGGGATTGGCTATGCAGAAGACCGGCATGCCGCTGAAAAGGCTGTCGGTGCAACCCTGATTGCAGGCCACACAGGGGCGTATCTCCCCGGACCGTCCCTCTCGGGCCTTGAGGGGCCACTCGGGATCGGCTATGAGGACGCGCCCCAGGTTCACCATGTCCGCCAGTCCGTCCCGGAGTATCATCTCCGCCTCGTCCGGAGTGGTAATTCGGTTGGACGCCATGACGGGGATCGATACGGCCTTCCTTATGTTCAGGGCCAGATAGGAATAGAGGCCGCGGGGAACCTCCATGGGCAGCTGGGGCACCCGGGATTCGTGCCATCCCCCGGTTACGTTGATGAGATCGATCCCGGCCTCCTCGTAGACCCGGGCGATGGACGGAGTCTCCCCGGAGGTCGTGCTTCCCGGGACCAGATCATTGCCCGCAACCCTGATGGAGAGCGGGAAATCCGGTCCCAGAGCCTCCCGGACCATGAGTATGATCTCCCTTGCGAAACGGATTCGATTCTCGAAGCTTCCCCCGTACTGGTCGGTACGGAGATTTTTCAGGGGCGAGAGAAACTGCGTTATGAGATATCCGGCGGACCCGATGATCTCCACGCCGTCGAACCCCGCCTTCTTGGCCCGAACCGCCGCGTCCCTGAAACCGTGCTGAATTGTCCGAATATCCTCCAGGGAAAGCTCCCGGGGAACAATCTTGGAATAGCGGGAATAGACCGCCGAGGGTGCCACGGGGTCCTCCCCGACCATCAGCTTGGAATAGGAATAGGCACCGGCATGGAAAAGCTGTATCCAGGCCCGCGCCCCTCCCTCCTTGATGAGTCCCGCCAGCTTCTCAAAGGAGGGTATGGCCTCGTCCGATCCGAGCTGCGGCGTTACCGGCCCGCTGCCCACCGGATCGAACCCGACAGGCCCCAGGGTTACAAGTCCCGCCCCTCCCGTGGCCTTCTCCAGAAAGAAGTTGTAGTACCGGTCGTTGAGTTTCCCGTCCAGGGAGAAGAGCGTTCCCAGGGCGGGATAAGCAATCCGGTTCTTTACCTCCAGGCCGTTGATAGTAATGGGACTGAACAGCGCGTCGTACATGACCATACCTCCTGATGTCCGTAACTGGCTAGTCTATTTGATCATATTACCCATTGACTTGTAGCTTTCCCTGGCTTCCTTGATCGTCCTCTCGATCACTTCCTGCACCGTGGGTAAATCGTTGATAAGCCCCTGGACCTGACCGGTGAGATGCACGCCCTTTTTCAGATCACCGTCCTCCGTGGCCCATTTGATCTTATCAAAGGCCGTGGCGAAATGGGCCAGGGTCTTGATCATACCGGGGCCCTGGACCAGAGTGCCCAGCATGATTTTCATCAGGGGCAGTTTCATTTCACGGGCAATTCGCGGCCCGGCTATGGCGGCTCGGGTGAGGCTCATACCCTGACGTACCGATTTTTCAGCTGCGGGGGTCTTGAGCACGCGGCAGTAGAGGCCGTCGAAGCGGTTGGAGTAGATGGTGTCCTCGATGGAAGCGGCCAGCTGCGCCTGCTTGGTGGCCTCGGCAACGGGACTTTCCTTGGTCATGGAGAGCCGCGTCCCCATGCCGATAGCGTCGGCACCCAGGGCCAGGGCGGCGGCGAGACCGTACCCGTCGGCAAACCCTCCGATGGCCACGATGGGGATCTTGACGGCGCGCTTTACCGCGGGGGTAAGCACCAGGGTCGTCACTTGGCTCCCGTGGGCCGCCGCTTCGTTGCCGGTCACCTGAAGGGCGTCAGCACCCTGGGACTCGGCCGCCATGGCGTGCTTGATCGTGGTTACCGTGGCGATGACCTTTCCCCCGTACTTATGGGCCCGCTCGGCGATCCAGTCGCATTTGCCGAGAGAGACATTGATCACGGGAACCTCCTCCTCCAGCATCACCTGGGCGTTCTCCCGGGCACCCGGCATGAGCAGGGTGGCCCCGGCGCCGAAGGGCTTCTTGGTGAGCTTGCGGATTTTACGGATGGCCTCCCGGGTCTGATCGGCGTTCAGGGGACCTGTTGCAAGCCAGCCGATACCGCCGGCGTTGCAAACCGCCGCCACGAGTTCCGGCGTGCTGATCCAGCTCATACCGGGAAGGATGATGGGGTATTTGATTCCGAAGAGTTTTGTGATTTTAGTCTGCATAATATTGTCTCCTTGATTATAGTATTTTTTTTACACGGTCTATCTCCGCCATGGCTTCGGCGGCCATACGCTCCATGAGCTCACGGCAGCTGGGGATGTCCCTGACCATTCCCACCGACTGGCCCATCATCATGGGAGCCATATCCACGTCGCCGGTTTCCCACGCCTCCTTGACGCGCTTGCCGGAAAGGAGGGGGATCAGCTGCTCCAGGCCGCATTTCTGCGCCTCCATGCTGAGAACCTCCTCCACAACCTTGTTGCGGATGGCCCTTCCCTGCAGCCCTATGGACTTGCAGATCAGCGCGGTCTCGTGCTCCTGCCGGCTGATAAGTTCCTGCTTGATGTTATCATGCACCTCGCACTCCTTCGTGGCGACGAAACGCGTGGCCATCATGACCGCATCGGCGCCCAGAACCAGGGCCGCCGCCATGGTGCGCCCGTTGGCGATGCCGCCCACGGTCACAACGGGGATTTTCACGCTCTCGACGATTCGGGGCGTGAGGACCATCGTGGTCACATCATCGGAAAGGGGATGCCCCCCCTCCTCGATACCGGCGGCGTATATGCCGTCGTAGCCCACCTTCTCGGCATGCACCGCATGGCGCACCGAACCCACCTTGTGAAAGAGCCTGACACCCGCCTTTTTGAGCATCTCCACGTACTCCATCCCCGCCGCCTTGTCCAGGGGCGTGCCGGATATCTCCAGGCCCGCCACCTTCTCCTCTGCGCAGACGCGGAGGTACATCTTGTGGTGCTCCGCCGTAATGTGCACCGAGGGAAGGATGGTAACGTTGACGATAAAGGGCTTGTTCGTCAGCTTGCGGGTCTCCTGAATGGCCGCGCGGAATTCCTCCTCCGTGGAATAGTTACCGGCCGTAAGGTTTCCCAGTCCGCCGGCGTTGGAGACCGCCGCACAAAGATGGGGTTTGCAGAGCCACATCATCGCCCCGCATATAATGGGATATTCCACACCGAACATCTCGGTTATTCTGGTTTTCATCGTTTGTTCACCTCTCTGATATAATTTCTGCCTTCCGGCTGTTTGCCGGAATCCTGTGTCTTTACTTTTCTAACGCTCCCGCTTTCCGCAGGCACCGTGCCCCTGCGCTCCCTCTGAATGCCGTAGCCTATGACGTCCGCCATGAAATCGCGGTACTGGCGGTCGCTCACATCGAGATACTCAAACATCCCCAGCTTCTTGAACTGCAGCATTCCCTCGGCCACCGACGCGAGAAAGAGGGAAAGCATGACCGGGCTGATCTCCCGCAGTATCCCCTCCTTCTCCCCCTGGACGATCACATCCTTCATCACATCCATCATCTCCCCCATCTTCCGGGCAATCTCCTCGCTGCCCTCCTTTCCGTCCGCGGCATAATCGGATTTATACTCCATGAGTATGTTGTAATAGTCGCGGTGATTGTAGAAGAAATCTATGTAGGAATCAAACGTGGAGATGAGCTTCTGATTGGGGGTCCGCCGCGAGGAGATGACCTCACGGAACTTGTTGACGAGGATGTCCACCGCCTCAAAACAGATCGTACGGTAGATGTCCTTCTTGTTCTTGAAATGAAAGTAGATGGCTCCCGTGGTGAGACGGGCCCGGGAGGCGATGGCGCGGATGGAGATCCCGCTGTAGCCGTAACGGGGCAGAAGCTGCCGCGCCGTCTGAAGAATGCGTTCCCGGTTGTTCTTTCTCATCGAGCCTTTCCTTGTTCCGGTTTTCTCAGTCGAATTTCATCACGTTGAGCGGCTCGATGGACACCTTCGGGTCCTCGTTATCCATGATCTCGATGATATCCTTGTACATGCGCTTCTTCATCTCGCCGAAGATGCCCCTCTTCTTCTGGAAGGTTTTGGCAAAGGCCAGAGATTCTTTCATCAGCTCCTCCTGGCCGGCACAGGCTTTGCGAACCACCTTGTGTTCCTCAAGTTCCTGGCCCCCGTAACGGTTCCCCGTGAACTGCATCTCCTGAAACTTATAGTATGGTATGGCCTTTTTGCAGAAGGCGTTCATGCCCGGGAAAAACATAATGCCGATATTGACCTCGGGAAAACAGAAGTAGCCCCTGTCCGAGCGCATGAAACGAAAATCGCAGGCGCAGGAGAGAATGGCCCCGTTGCCGAAGGCGTGCCCGTTGATGGCCGCTATGGTGGGAACCGGATAGAGGATCAGCTTCTTGAACACGCTCTGCATGCCGTACAGGAAATCCTTTATGGGCTGCAGTTCCTTGTTATTCATCCGCTCGCCGAGCCAAGCCACATCCACTCCCTGTGAGAAGTTCTTCTCGTCCTTGGAGGTGAGGACAAGGGCCTGAACCGCCGCATCCTCCAGAATTTCATCGAGGGCCTTGTTCATCGAATTGGCAAAATCGAGGTTCTGACGGTTTTCGCCGTTATTCATGTACAGAATGGCCACGTTTTCGTCTTTTTCCCAATGCACTATGGACATAACACTCTCCTATATCACATGAAAGATCGGAACAGAGGCTCCCCGCACCCCCCGGCGCGGGAAACGACGTACCGTGAACAAACATAACAATGTTATGTTTTGCGTCAAGGATATTTTCCCTGAAATTTCCTTTCAAAAGAATAAAAAACTTCTAGATTTTAAGGAAGATGCGAAACCGGTAAAGGAGGGCGCAGACCCCCGTCCAGAGCAAAAGATAGGCCAGGGCGTAAAGAAGGGAAGCGGCCTCGCCCCCGGCGATGGGCAGAAAAAAGGAACTAAAAATCTTCTCTTTGAGATGCCAGGAAGCGGCGATCATCAACTTCCCCAGAGCCGAGGAGAGGAGATAGGCCAGGATGGCGTTTAGCCCCAGCACCTCGAAGGGAAAAGACCATCGGCGCATCCCCTTGCCGTCGATAAGCCAGAGGCAGAAGACCAGCAGAAAGAGGGCCATCCCCGTCATGAAGACCGTGTAGGAAGGGGTCCAGAGGTTCTTGTTGATGGGTATCCACCGGTCCAGAATCGTCCCCGCCAGGAGGCAGATAAGCGCCGCGGAGAGCAGCCCCCGGAGTTTCTCCCCCAGAGTCCTTTCCGACCTCAGCCACTCCCCGGCAAGAACCCCGGCTAGGGCGGATACGGCCGCGGGGAGAGTGGTCAGAACCCCCTCGGGATCGAATCCCCGTACCGGCGCGTGTTTGTAGGTATGGGCGCCCAGGATGAGGCTGTCCAGGTAACCGGGCAGATTGGCCCGGGGCTCCCATATCCCCGCCCCGAATCCCGGCACGGGCACCAGTTCCATAAGCAGGGTATACCCGGCCAGGAGGGTCAGAGCCGCGATCCAGAGCCCCCTCGTCCCCAGATGGACATAGAGGAGCGCGCAGATCAGGTAGCAGAGGCCGATCCTCTGCAGAACCCCCGGAATCCGGAAGGCGGTCCAGTCAAAAGCGGGGATGAGGTTGAGAGCAAGCCCCAGGGCCACCAGAACGAGGGTTCGCCGGAGGATTCTACCGTGAAGTCCCGTCCTCACGGACTCATCCCCCATGCGCTTTCCGAGAGAGACCGCCAGGGATACGCCCATGATGAAGAGGAAGAAGGGAAACACCAGGTCGGCCAGATACCAGCCATGCCAGGCGGCATGGCGCAGGGGGCGATAGACATGGGACCAATCCCCCTGATTGTTGACGATGATCATCCCGGCGATGGTGAGACCCCGGAAGACATCCAGGGCGAGAATTCTATCCCTGATTTCCATGATTATTCCGGAGGCGGATTTGAAGGTCGCGGCTGTGGATAAGGAAGGTATTCATCCTCAGCGGGCCACAAAAAGGGAGGCCCCGCCTATCTGCATCACCTTTGTCCAGTTGGAGGGATACACCCCCGTTTCATAGAAAGGGGGGAGGGTCCAGCCCGCGTGCGCCCGCATCCGGTCGAAAAAGTTCGTGTCCACGATGACATATCCCCGGATGCGATTCATGTTTTCAGCGGTTACTATGTGAATCCTGGTGTTGCGGTTGTAATGGGGCGTCTTGGAGCAGTAGTAGTAGGAATAGTTCTTGGTGTACCCGGAAAAGTAGTTGATGCGGTTGGGCCAGAGAAAGTCCGAGGCGTAGATATGGGACTGCTTGTCCTTCAGAAAGGTGGATATCTTCCGGAAGGCATAGTTATAGCGCTCGAACCGAGCCCGCATCTTGCCGACGAAATAGACCGATGCGATGAGGATCAGAATCAGAAGGATCGGCAGGAGCACAGTCCGGGTAAACCGGTTATTGAAATAAAAAAGACTGCAGAGCATGATGATGATGAGGGGCAGCGTGAGGATGATGGCATGATTGTCGTCACTCTTGTATTTGCGGTCATAGATGGCCGAGGCTACCGGTACGCGGTACACGTCGGACTGGAATATCCAGCCCGTCCTTCCCTCTTTCGTTTTGGCCTGATACCAGTTCCGGCTGTATTTGATCGGCTCCAGCATGGTTCCCGGATCCAGATAGAGTATCACTTTGGACCCCGGAACGGGGGATACCCGCAGGGCTCCCCGATCATATTTTTTGAGGGCTTCGGGATTTTTACGGAGCATGTACTTCTTGTGAAAGGCGGCCTTGCCGACCTTCAGTTTATAATCGTAGCAGCCCCCGGCAAGGAGAACCGTTCCCAGAAGGATGAGGGCCAGGAGCAGCCTCCAGACCCCGGTCTGACCGCCCGAAAATTCCATTCCGCCGCTCCGGAATATCCGGTTCATCTTCCCCTTCATGATTATCCTCCTCATGGAAACCTCAGCAGCGGTTTCATCTCAGCGGGCATGACATTATTGTACCACCAGAAGGCGAGTCCCAGAAAGATGAGCGCCGTAAGGACGATGGCCCACCGGTTGGAAAACCGCGCCAGGAAAGGGGCCGCTCCCAGGCAGATGGGGGGCGCCACTATGGTAAGATAGCGGTCCAGCTTGTGGAACAGGGACATGTGCTCCAGGTTCATGAAGCCGAACTCGATGTAGAGCAGCAGGGAGGCCATCCAGAAGAGCACGAAAAACCCGTTTTGCTTGCGGCGCTTCTCCAGGGCCTCCTCCTCCGAGAGGGGCTTTCGGCCCGGCATGCCCTTACGCCAGTTGAAGAGAACCCCGAAACCCATGAGGAGGATGTAGAAATGCGGGTAATGCATCCTGTTCCCGAAGAGGGTCTTCCGGTAGAAGTCCAGGTGTTCGGAGATATTGCTGTTGGCAAAGGAATAGGGGTCGATGAGCCGCTTCATCACGTTGAAGTTTTCCATCCAGAGCCCCGTATGCTTGTGCACCATGTACTCGATGCCGTAGAGCGTGGCCGCGAATCCGATGAGGATGAACAGGTAGCGCCAGTTGGCGATGTAACGTATCATCATGAAGGCCCCGAAGGCCGCCAGTATGACGATCCCGTAAGGCCGGCCGTAGAGCATCCAGGTGGCCACCGATCCGCTGATCAGGAAGAGCGGCAGCTTGATCCACCAGCGCCGGGATTCCTCCGCCAGGACGAAAAAGAGCACCGAAAGGGTCTGTACGAAATTGAAAGGGGTCTCCGTGAGGACGCAGGTGGAGAAGAAGACGTCCGCGGGATAGAGGATCAGGAGCACCGCCGCCACGAGGCCCGTTTTGGAATCGAAGAGTTTACGGCCGATGATATACAGGCAGACCGCCGTGGCCAGGGAGGAGAAGAGGGGCCATATGACGGCGATATTTTCCGCCGTCGATTGAAAGTACTTAAAAGTGAAGGCCAGGGGAAAGATCATCGCGAAGCGCCAGCCGTAGAGATTGTACTTCCCGATATCCACAGGATTGAAGCGGTTCTCGTTGATCATGACGGCGATCTGGGCGTAATCGAAATCGTCGGCCCAGGCCATGCCTATCATGAAGGCCTTGCGCAGCAGGTAGCCGAAGAAGAGAAAGACCAGGAGCAGGGCCACGTCCCGCCAGATGATCCCTCTTTCAGGGAAGACCTCCGCCGCCAGTCCCGGCTCTACAGGAGCAAGCCCCTTGCGCAGCCGGGCCAAGAGGGACAGACCCAGACCCTTCAGCCGTTGAGCCCATCCTGCCGGCGGTTTTTCAGCCTCGACAGTCAGGGGCGGATAGTCCCCCTCGAAGAGCATGCGGTAATAGAGGCAGGGAAAGGATTCCCCGGGGTAGCCGGTTTCATAATACTCGTCGGGATCCGCCCATCGGCCGGAATCACCCCTTTTGCTGAAGAGCTTTTTTATTTTGTCAAGGTATCGGATACGCATGTCCCTTTTGTCGCATGAAGAGTTCTGTTTGTGCCTGCGGCGGACTGAAACCGCGTCCTCTTCAAGACCATCCATCCCTGAATTAATCAACAAAAAATTGTCCCCGGCGTAAAAATAATGTCCGGGCAGGGGGGATGGGAGGAAAAAAGAGTTGATGCGCCGCCGTCAGATACTATCGTTGCGCCATGAAATTGATCATTCAGATCCCCTGCTTCAACGAGGAACAGACCCTGCCGGTCACCCTGAAGGCGCTCCCCCGCCGGGTGGCGGGTTTCCGCAGCGTGGAGTGGCTCATCGTCGACGACGGCAGCTCCGACAGGACCGCCGAGGTGGCCCGGGCGGCCGGGGCGCACGTGGTGAGCCATAACAAGAACAAGGGCCTGGCCCGGGCCTTCATGACGGGCATTGATGCCTGCCTCCAGCGGGGGGCCGACGTGATCGTCAACACTGACGCCGACAACCAGTACAGCGCGGCGGACATCCCCCGGCTCGTGGCACCCATACTGGAGGACCGTGCGGAGATCGTCATAGGCGCACGGCCCATCGACGAGATCGAGCATTTTTCCCTGGTGAAAAAACTGCTCCAGCGTCTGGGCAGTCTTATCGTCCGTCTCTTCAGCAATACGGACATCCCCGACGCCCCCAGCGGATTCCGCGCCATAGCACGGGATGCCGCCATGCGCCTCAACGTCTTCGGCGACTATACCTATACCATCGAGACCATCATACAGGCGGGGCAGAAGAACATGCACATAACCTTCGTACCCATCTCCGTCAACAGCCAGATGCGGCAGTCTCGCCTGATCAAGAGCATCCCGTCGTACCTGATCAAATCGCTTCAGAGCATCATCCGCATCTTCGTCGTCTACAGCCCCTTCAAGTTTTTCATCACCATCGGCCTCGTGCTTCTGCTGATCGGCTCCCTGCCGGGGTTCCGCTTCCTCTATTACTATTTCAGCGGCGAGGGGAGCGGCCACATACAGTCCCTCATCCTGGCCTCGGTCCTGCTGGGTTTCGGTTTTCAGACCATCCTGAGCGCCTTCCTGGCGGACCTGCTTGGGGTCAACCGCAAGCTGGCCGAAGAGATCAAGTACAACCTCAAGAAGCAGATGTTCGACAAAAAGGGGAGATAGATGCCGGATCAGACCGACGGCCTGCTCTCGCCCTTTCTGCGGCGGCGGCGCATCGCCGCGGTGCGGGCCCATCTCAGCGGGCGGGTTCTGGATTTCGGCTGCGGCACAGGGGCCCTGGCCGCCGCCCTGCCCCCGGAGAACTACCTGGGCGTTGAGCGCGACGCCGAATCCCTGCGCCTGGCCCGGAGCCGCTTTCCCCTGCACCGCTTCATCACCCCCGGAGAACTTGATACAGAAACATACGGATTCGACACCGTTGCGGCGCTGGCAGTTATCGAGCATTTCAGCAAACCCGGGGATTTCTTCCGACTGGTCCGCCCGCACCTGAAGGACGGGGGCCGGCTGGTGATCACCACACCCCGCCCCCTGACGGAGGCCATGCACAGGTTAGGAAGCCGTCTGGGCCTCTTCAGCCGCGCGGCGGACGAGGAGCATGAAGACCTCCTCAACCGCAAGTCCCTACAGAAAGCCTGCCGTGAGGAGGGATTTGAGATGTGCCATTACCGGCGGTTTCTCCTCGGCCTCAATCAGCTGGCCGTTCTGCGGCACACCACATGATGGCCCCTCCGGAAAAAAAAGTCTCCCTCATGATCCGGGGAGCGGGCTATCTTCTCGTGGCCCTTTCCCTGGCCTATCTCGCTTACAAGCTGAGCCAGATCGGCCTGATGGGACTCTCCCAATTCCTGAACGGAAAGGCATTGGCCGTACTCTCGGGGCTGGTCATACTCTACTCTCTGATGAATCTCCTGCTGGCCTCCAACTGGATGAGACTGGTGCGGATGCTCTCGCGGGATGCGGCGGTCCCGAAACCCCTCTATCGCATCTACCTGCAGTCCGTCACCGCCAAGTACCTTCCGGGCAACATCTTCCATATCGCCGGACGGCATCTCCTGGCCAGGGACCTTCCGGTTCCCCAGGCCACCCTGCTGCGGGCCAATGCGGCGGAAATCCTTTTCATCATGTCCGCGGCGGGCCTCATCCTATTAGCGACCCTGGGCGAGAGCACACCGGCCGTTATCCGCTACATGAGGGATCGGGCCGGCCTCCTTAAAACGGGGGCCCTGATCCTTATACCCCTGGCGGGGATTCTGCTCTACGGTTTCCGGCATACTGTCAAACGGGAGGCGGGGATTTTTTTCGGCAGGGGCAACCGGATGGACCTGATGCTCAGCATGGCCTTTTACGGCCTCTTCTTCCTCTTCACGTCCCTGATTCTAAAGGGGGTCCTATGGCTGCAGATTCCGGCAGGATTTTCCGCCCCTGCCAGCTCTCTAAATCTCCTGCATGCCTTTACCCTCGCCTGGATGGCAGGGTTCGTCATACCGGGAGCGCCTGGAGGCATGGGGGTGCGGGAGGCGCTCCTCCTGCTCATGCTCGCCCCCTTCTGCGGCGAACCGGCAGCCCTCGCCTCCTCGCTCCTCCTCCGGGTCATCACCGTTCTCGGGGATGTTCTAGCGTTCTTCTACTCCCTGGTCCTCCAGCGGCGGGAGAAGAAGATCTTATGAGATTCCCACGGCATCCATGATCCGGCACAGGGGCTGGGATTTGTTGAGGGTGTAGAAGTGGAATCCCCGCACGCCCCATTCCCTGAGCTCGCGGCACTGCGCGATGGTGTACTCCACCCCTGTGTCGCAGATGGACTCCGTGTCGGCACAGGAGCTCAGGCCCCTGAAGAGTTTCTCCGGCAGCTTGGCACCGCACATGCGGGTGATCTTCTCGATCTGGGCCAGGTTGGTCACTGGCATGATGCCGGGTACGATGGGGACGGAGATGCCCGCCCTGGCAGCCGCGTTCATAAAGTTATAGAAATCGGCGTTGTCGTAAAAGAGCTGGGTGATGACAAAGTCCGCGCCGGCGTCCACCTTCCTCTTGAGGAACTCTATGTCCGCCTCGAAGCTGGGGGCCTCTATGTGTCCCTCGGGATAGCCGGCCACGCCGATGGTAAAATCCTGCAGGCTCCGGATGTAAGCCACCAGTTCGCTCGCATGGGCAAATCCATCGGGGGGCGGCGTAAACTCCTCCTGCCCCGCCGGGGGATCGCCCCGCAGGGCCAGGATGTTGCCAATCCCTGCCTGTCTCACCCGTTCCAGGTAGAGGCGTATCTCCTCCCGGCCCGCCCCGACGCAGGTAAAATGCACCAGGGGGTCCAGTCCCAGTTCCCCGCGTATCCGCAGGGCCAGCTCCAGGGTCTTTTCCTGAGTGGAGCCCCCCGCCCCGTAGGTCACGGAAATATAGCCGGGCCTGTACCGCCCCAGCGCCTGCAGTTCCGCCATGAGGTTGATCTCCCCCTGAGACGTCTTGGGCGGAAAGATCTCGAAGGAAACCGTGAAACTCCCGGCGTACAAACTCTCAATACCCATAACAGCAATACCTCTATGCAGTGGACAGGACCGGAACCCGGACCCGCCCGGAATAAGAAAGGGAGATCCTATCAAATTCAGCCTCCCCTGTCAACCGCGATACGGCGGGCCCCTGCGCCCGCAAATCAGAAGACAAATGATCTTGACAGACCGTTCCGAATGGCGGAGACTCCCGGATATCTGACCAATTTCACCTTACAGGACGGAAAGCCAATACCTATGAAACCCATCGCACTCTCCATTATCCTTCTCATGATAACATCCTGCGGAGCCGGAACCCCTCAGAAGCAGGGGGAAATCGCGGCGGGCCAGTCCTGTCTCTACGGAAAATTCCGTGTGGAAAAATACCAGGCCGACCCCGGTGAATCCGTGATACTGGTTATCAGGGATACAAAGCGGAATGAGGAGATACTGCTGCCCCTCACGGACGGCATCCACCTCCAACCCCTGGAGCCGGGGGAGTACATCGTGCAGGAAGTCGACTACGTCGATTCCTCCGGATATATACTGGCTCAGAGGAAAGTGCGTTTGCTGAACCGCATCAGGGTTGCCCCGGGCACCTGTCATTACATCGGGGATTATCACATCTACGTCAAACGGCGGAACCTGACCGGGGCGGAGATCAAAGCGGCGCCAAATTTCATCCGCCGGGGATGCCTCTACGGATTGGCCCTTTTCAGCGGTACGGAATACAGCTACAACTGCCAGATTCTGGAGGAGAAGGACCGCTACGAGGCAACCACCCGGGAGCTGAAGGCCCGGTACAAATCCGCCCGGAGCAGGTTTATTAACTCAGTGAAGGATCAATAGATGCCGCCACTGCCTCAGCGCGGCTTGTACTGAAAGCAGGGATAGCTGTCGGTCCCCATGGAAGTGAGAGTCTGAATGGCCCCGGTAGCGATGTCATAGAGGCAGATGTTCCCCCCGTTGTTGAAGACCAGCATATCCCCACCCGGAGACCAGGAGGGCTCTTTGCCTGACCGCAGATAACGGGCCGTAAGGGTCGCCTCGTCCAGGATGTAGATGCTGGAACCGTCATCAGCGGCAATCGACAGTCCGTCGGGAGAAAGAGTCAAATTGGTGAAACTGCTGGACGGGAGAGTACGTGTCCTTTCAGGGACCGTATCTCCGGGGATCAGGTATTCATTAATTGTAGTGGAAGAGGACAGCTTTTCAAGGATATACCGACTATCGTTGGTAAAATAAAATCCCCATCTGCCTCCTGCAGAACTGGACCAGATTTTTAGTCCGGAGGCAACCTCATACACTGAGATGGTCCCCGGCCCATCAGTAAGTGCCACCTTTGTTCCGTCGGGAGACCAGGAGTGATTCAGGGGAGAGGCGGATGCGATGGTTCGATAGAGGGCCATGTCCGTCAGCCGGTAGATCACGGAAATGGTGCCGAACTTGCAGATCAGCTTATCCCCGTCGGGAGAGGAGCAGGGATAATTGTAGGTCCCGCCGGAAAGCAAAAGTTTGAGATCCTCCCCGAATTCCGTGATCTGATAGATATTGCCCCCCCGGACAAAATAGATATTCAGATCCTCATCGTATTTTCGGCTGCAGGAGACCATCAGCAGCAGCGATATTAAAATAATGGTACTTATTTTAAACAGTTTTTGAAACATCTCCCCTTAGTTCCCCGCGAACGCATTTTTCTAAAGCACTAATCCTGCCATAAATAAACAGGATGTCCCGATTGCAAGGCATATTTTTGGATAATGCCGGGTCGGCAGGCAGAATCTAAATTGGAATATTATCAATTGAGTAAAACGATTGAGAAGTATTTTCCAGTCTTTCAAGTTTGCGTTAATAAAAGTGAAAACTTTAATTCTGAAAATACTTCTCAAGAAGATTCTATTATTTTTTTGTCCTCATCACACCAAGTTCATAATCCTTGATCTCTTTTTCAGCCAAAGTTTCCTGCATTTTTACAAGATATCCACCTTTGAATTTATCTTTGATAGTAATTTTAATATAATACGAGCTATTCGGTTCTGCTGAGATCTCATAATGAAAAACCTGACCCACACCAGTAACATAACTTACTCCACTACTAAACTCATAATTCAATACAATAATAAACTTTTGCTTGCCAGGATCAACAGTTACAGGACAATACTCCCCCGGTTGGAGAACGATATCCAGGTAACTCCTACGTGAAAATAGACTCGCTCCTTTAAAGGATTCATAATCTTTTTCATTCCTGAATATAAAACATCTCTGAATTTTTACATTGGGAGTTATTCCCAAGCATGAAGGAGGATTATCGTTATAAAAATAAATAACCGATTTGGTACAAGAATTAACTTTAATCTTGCTATACTTTGTTCCGCAAGAAAAAGCTACTAATGATAAAAGCAATAAAAAACAACATGCTGTTTTTCTCATTGTATATACCCCACTATATTAAAAAATTTTGATTATTTTTCCGTTTTGGACGTTAAATTTCCATTATATGTTACCGAAACCATATAATTGGCTGAATCAACTCCATAAAGAAATTTGTCATTGTAAAAACTCATATATCTCGATAAAACACCACTGACACTGACTGAAAGTGAGATAGAACTCTTGGATATATATTCTAATTTAAAACCGGGTAGTAAATCAGCTCTACATTTCAATTTTTTTAATTCAATATCCCCCTGTGTACCCGCGGGAACTTTTGAGTAATTAGATTCGACAACAGTAATATCGACTTTTGGATTATTTAAATAATCGCTATAAAACATTAAATAAGGCGAAATTTTAAAGTTATGACCCAGCACCTCAGCTTTTCTTGATACAGCAGCACATAAAAACAAACCATACATATAACCTTTTCCCTGAATCTTCATACTGGGATATGGATCATTGTACCAGGTTGACCTATAACGCATCGATACATCATACTGTTGAAAATAGGGCCCAATAACAATAGGCAATGACCAATTATCACCCGCTATGAAATCATAGCCAAGACCAGCATGCAGGGAATAACTCCGATTGTCCATATCGATTAGATATGATTTCCCGTTACCATCAGGTGTTTGAAGTGCCTCTACCGCGCCTCCTTTCATAATCACCCCGGAAAAGAGAGTAACAAAACTCAAGTGACGACTAATCGCATAATTGAAAGCGATTCCTACTGCCTTCCCATCGAGATTGTCGCCTTCAACCTTTTCCGGTGCCCCCGGGTCCTTAAAGAGTGTAGTAATCTTAGAATACATCGGTGTCGCAGTTACACGGAAATCATCATCTTTATAATGAGTCATTGGTGTAAAGGTTTCAAAATTCACATCTCTTAAAAAGTTAACAACCCCTGTAATAGGATTAGCCATTCCCTGGTCATATTGGAAATAGGGATTCGCTTTTAAATCCTTAATAATACTCAAGATGAAAACCATTATGAGAATAGTGATGAAGATGAAATGATTTTTTGTGAAAATAAGGTATTTCACTTTCTTTTCCTCCTTAAATCAAAAATCAACAATTGAATCTTGAGGAAAAATAATGACTAGATAGAATCCTGTCTTGCTGATGGCTGATCGATCAGTAATATTCAATAATAAAAGTGAAGTTTGAAAGGATAAGAACTGATCTTCGATAACTCACTTGTGGGACTAATCAGTTATCTCCTTAAGAGTGACGTAAATCGGAAGGTTTTTTATGTGTGAATTTGTGGAATGCACTGTAGAAAGAACGAAGATTGTCAAAGCCTACACTAAAAGCGATTGAGGTTACGGTATCATCGGAATACTTAAGACGTTTAACGGCTTCCTGAATTCTTAATTCATTGATGAATTCATCAATTCGCTTGCCTTGAACTCGATTAAATACCCGGCTAAGATGGTCAGGACTCATATCCACCGCCGCCGCGAGACCTTCCCTTGAAAGGTCTGCGGCATAGTTTTCTCTTAAAAAATCAGCAACACGCAACACTTTCTCCTCAGATGAAACGCTTACAACAGAGAGTCCCTTTTTATCGGAGGCAAGTTTTTTGTAGAGCATTTCATTTGTGCGGGCCAACCGGTCCCGAACTTTTTTCATCTCGATCTGAGCTTTTATTCTTGATGTCAATTCCGGCGCACTAAAGGGTTTTAATATATAATCTGTAGCTCCTCTTTCAAAACCCTCTATTTTCATTGCCTCATCTGCTTTTGCGGTCAAGAGAATGATCGGAATCCCCTCAAAACGGCTGTCTTTCCGTAAACACTGTGTAAGCTCATATCCGTCCATTTCAGGCATCATCACATCGGCAAGAACAAGATCAGGAATGAATGCCTCAAACTCCAGAATATTCAGAGCTTCCCTCCCGTTCATGGCTGTTAATATATTGTAGGAATCACCTAATAAACGTCTCAATAGATCATGCATATCGAGATTATCCTCGACAATCAGTAAAGTCGGTTTACCATCATCGTCATTTATTTGACTTTCCTGGCTATTAATCTTCATATTGCCATCAATCAATGATTCTGTATACATATAATCCAGCATTTCTTTTTTATCTATATTATCCATGAATTCAACGTCAGTCCGACCTTCAAGATGATCGTTTCCCATTGGAATTGAAATGGTAAAAGTACTTCCGTGATTTATTGGATATTGTCCATGGTAACGACTTTCCACTTGAACACTCCCACCATGCAATGTAACAAATTCCTTTACAAGAGCCAGGCCAATACCTGTCCCTTCATAACAACGCGTAGAACTGGCATCAGCTTGGGAAAAACGATCGAACACTGAGTCAATTTTTTCTTCAGGTATACCGATACCGTTATCCTCAACCTCGATATTAGCTTTTTTCCCCATTTCAATATAGACTCTTATTCTGATCCACCCCCCTTGTTCGGTAAACTTGATTGCATTGGAAAGCAGATTTGAGACAATTTTATCCATCATACTCCGATCCACCATAATAAAAACAGGTTCACTCCCTGCATAGAAATCCAGTGATATTCCTTTGGCCTCGCATACCGATAATACCATTCCAGTATGCTCCTTCATGAGTTCTATAAGGTTAACCACTTGGACTTTCAAATTCACTCGACCTGCATCAACACGAGAAAAATCCAGGAGGTCGTTCACAAGTCCAAGGAGTCGGGAAGCATTGCGCTGAATCGACTCAATGAAAGCCCTGTCTGGTTCCATACCATACTTATTGGACAAAACCGCATTCACAGGTGTGAGGATGAGAGTAAGCGGTGTTCTGATTTCATGGGAAACATTGGCAAAGAATTCTGATTTTAGTTTATCCAACTCTTTAAGTTTCTCATTTGCAATAGCCAGTTCATTAGTCCGTAGTTTTACTGAAATCTCTAAATTATTTCTTTCTTCTAATAACCGTTCAGATATTTTTTCCAAAGATAATAATTGCTCTTGAGCCGATTGGGAACTTTCGATCAACTTACTCGACAACTCGTTGATAAGATTTTTTTGTCCTACAATCCAAATTAATAAAAAGTAAACAACAATTGATATTCCAATGATAGAGTAATTAGGAAAATCGATAATAATCCCATAAATAATATTAATGATAAGTATTAACATAATTATTATAATGTTAATTATAATATTTCTACTATTCCCCTCAATATTGTACGACAGATTAAACCCAGAATAATTACCCAAAAGAGTATCATTATAATTTGAAATACTCCTTCGATATAATAATTCAAATATTGCTTTAAAAGCACCAATATGTATCCTTGAGCTATTATTTAAGCATGACAAAATATATTTTGAATATTGTTGGACTTGGAAATGTTTTTGGAATGATACAGATATTATAATGAAATTTGATTCGATTTCAAAATCATACTTATAAACCGAATTTGCTTTAGATGTAACCGTTTTCATAACTGATAATGCTATTTTTTTTGGGACATTAACAATTAGTCTAGCTGTTCTCAATTTTTCTCTTACTGAGTATTCAGCTGATTTTATCAATATTTCTAAGTCATTTGATAAAATACTTATTATTGTATAACAATATTGTAAAAACTCCCCACTTATCCAAAAGGTTTCATTATTAAAGAATTCTCTATCAACATTGAAGCCATTAGGAAGAATACTATTAATAAATAATAAACCATCAGATATATCATAATTGTTTTCTTCGATATATTTAAGTGGTCCTACACAATTTGTAATCGCAAAATCATGAACTGTTTTCCCGTGACCGTCAACTCCCCAAGGAATTTGTTCAACAAATCCTTTCTCAAATATTTTATGATGAATACTTACTTGTCCCTTATCACCTTCACCATAATGAAAGTCATATCTTCCGATCACTTTCTTTGTGAACATAATAAAATAAAAATAGTATTCGTTGTTGTACCACCGCGAGGGATCAAGAAGTTCATCACGCGTTATTCGATACTTGTCATCAATCGCATGATCATTGAGCATTAAAACAAGATGTTGGGTGGCAGATAAAGCCCCGCCAGAATCCGCCTGCTCAATGTCCGCCCGCTCTTCAAAGTAAAGCAGAGTTTCTCTCACTGCTTCACCGGAAATACCATAAACTTCCTCTATTTCGCTCTGGGTGGGAAGGCGATATATACCTAATGTATCCACAGGCCAGGGCGCATACAGCATTTTCCTTCCCGTCAGATCAATGCCCCATTCTTTTTTATTCATGGTTGGGCTTTATCCTCTATGAGCTACCCTATTTATAGCCACACACTTGACAACTTGATAATCATATTTGCTAGCAGCATTAATTCTATTTTAAGTCAATAAAGAGAGAGAAACTTAAATACAAAGCAGTATCTAACCTGGAACAATACATCACCGTTCCTCCGAATCCTCCTCTTTCGGCTTGGGGAGAGTCAGGAGCCTGTAAAAGTCTTCCCAATTTTTTTCGTCCACGATCTTCCAGTTGCCCTTGCCCCGCTCCGCCGACACGGAATCCTGCTTTTTGTTACGGACAGCGCCGGGGACAGAGAGCCCGGCCCAGAGGATCAGGAATGAGAGGACAAAGGCCGCGGTATAAACACCACGGTAGTCGCCATCGGTGAGGCGCACCCCCGCTCCGATGGCGGCACCCCCGTAGATCAGGGCAAAGACGGCCAGGGCGATCATGGCGGCCAGAAAGAAGTTCACGACCCAGGCCCTGTCCCGAAGGAGGTCCCCCGGTCCCAGCACCAGGCGGTGTTCCCGTATGCTCTCACGGTCGAATTCCGTCTTCCGCACCATCTCCCCCTGAGGGCCGATGGGTTTTTCCGTGATGACGATCCTCAGGCTTCGGAATTGCAGATCCATGTTTTTCTCCTAAATAAAAAATGCCACGATAGGCGGCGGTCAGGAAACCGTACTGATCTCCCGGGGACGGCGGCTTCCGATGAGGACGGCCCGGTCGGCGGGACGCACCTCATCGTCGGCGCGGCAGCCCAGAAGGGATGCACCGTCGCGGACGAGCCCGATGACGGACATCTGCCTCTCCAGCGCCCAGAGCACCAGCTCGCGGTAGCGCCATTCCCTCATCTCCCGTATGGGGACCAGGTAAAACTGCTCGCCCCCGGCGTTGCTGGTGAGGTCCTGCACGATCGCCTGGACCCCGGGGTCCTGCAGCTCCTGGACGATCAGGTTGACCGTCAGGTCGCTGGTGCAGACGATGCTGTCTGCCCCCGTCAGCTCGAACTGCCGGGTCTTCCGGGAATCCATCACCTCCACGATGGTGAAGACATCGGGATTGAGTTTCTCAATAACGAGGACCGTCACGAGGTTCTGATCATCGGCGTGGGAATCGCAGCGGTCCCGGAGGAGGATGATGGCGTGGCTCGCCTGCTGCAGGTTGGCTCGCTGGAGCACATCCACGTCCGTGGGATTGCCCCGGACGAAGTGGACCCCCATGTCGTGGAGCACCGGCGGTATTTCCGCAAGAAACTCGTCGATGAGGCAGACCCCCTTGCCCGCCGTGGAATCGTCCGCTTTGAGCTCCTGAAGCAATCCCAGAATCTCTTCAATCCGGGTGCAGTTTACCAGAACGACATGATTCTTCATAGTTACATCAAGCATGCCCTGTAACCTCCGTGAGCGGGTTTCGATGAGCTTTGAGGCGACCTCCGATATGATGAACCCGAGAAAACCGATCCCGAAGATCATCGTGGGAACTCCCACCAGATAACGGCCGGCGACCGTCGAGGGAAAGAGATCACCGTATCCCACGGTGGACATGGTGACCAGAGTCCACCAGAGGCTGTCGGCCCATCCCAGGTCGGGTTTCTGCGGGAGCTCGAAGAACAGGTATCCCGAGGCGGAGTACCAGAGAATACAGAGAAAGAGCAGGGCGGCCTTTACCTTGCTGTAGTGCAGCCGGCCGACAATCTTTTTTCGGAAGAATAGCAGTATGCTGAACATCACACCCCCTACGGCTTTTCCTTTTCCCAGAGCTTCTTCAGTTCCTGAGAGCGGCGGAGCAGCACCGGATTGGCCCAGAGCCCGATTTTAACCTCCCTCGCCAGACGCTCCGTGGCCAGATAGCGCTTTATTCGCGAGAAAGGATACTTGGTGTACACGATGGTCAGGCCGTTGCTCAGCATCTCCTCGCCGATGTCAACGGCCCCCTTATGAACATAGGAGAGGATACGATCGTTCCTGTCCCGGGCGAAGGTGTCGAAAACCAGCTCCACCTCGCCGTCCAGGAGCTTGTTGCGCAGATAGTTGACCGTCATCTCCGCTGCACCCTTGATCTGAGGATCGTTCACATTGGGATCGAAGGAGACGATCCCCAGCATGCGGACCACGAAGCGCTGATCTCCCGCTTTCACGGAGATCTCGTCGCCGTCCACGACCTTGAGCACAGTCACCTTCTGCCCGCTGGCAATGCGGACCTCCGCTGACGAGCGGAGCTCCCTTTTAAAGACCGACACGCCGACGGTAAAATAGGAAGCCGCCACCACGAAGCCCAGCAGGATGAACCAGAAAAGGGAATCGGCGGAAAGGCGCATGACCACACTCCTCGGAAATTATGGGAACCATTACCGGTCCTTCGACCCAACAGCATCCCCGCTATTCTAAAACGAAAAGATTAATAATTCAACAAGTTTATCGAAAAAACGGCCCTTCCATCGTGTGGCCCCGGCAAAAAACTGCTTGATCCCCTTCCCGGATGATTGCACCCTGAAGAGAGCGCCGCCGGCAGAATCCGATCGGTCGGCATAGTCACTCCCCGAGAGAGAGGGGTTATGGATCATCTCAACATTCTGGGTATTGCGGTGGGCCTGGCCATGGACGCCTTTTCGGTATCCCTGGCGGCGGGGTTCATCATTGAGAAACCGGGCCTCCGGCATTATTTCCGCCTGGCCTTCCATTTCGGGCTCTTTCAGTTCTTCATGCCCGTGATCGGCTATGCCGCCGGGAAATACGTGGAATCCTGGATCCGCGATTACGATCACTGGGTGGCTCTGACCCTCCTTGCCCTGATCGGCGGCAAGATGATACGGGATTCCCTCTCCTCCGACGAAGAGCACCGCTTCAGCCGGGACCCCTCGCGCGGCCTCACCCTGATCGCCCTGGCCGTGGCCACCAGCATCGACGCGCTGGCGGTGGGTCTCGTCATCGGCGTGCAGGGAAAGCCCATCCTCTATCCCAGTATAGTCATCGGCGTTGTCTGCGCCTTTTTCTCCGTGGCGGGGGTCTTTCTCGGCAAACGGGCGGGAATACTGCTGGGCAAGCGGGTGGAGATGTTCGGCGGCATCCTTCTCATTGCCATCGGGCTGCGAATCGTCTACGAACATCTTTGCGTGTAGCGCTTCCGGAACCTCATCACCCCCCTGCCCCTGGAGACAATCCTTCTTCACTTTTTACCCCGCCGGGCCGATAAGAAATCAGGGCCCTACAGCGGCTCCGACCGGCTATGGCAAAAATGCGAAAGACATACATCCCCCTGCTGACCCTCCTTTTCCTGGCGGGACCCCTGCTCCTGTCGGGGGAGGATTATCAGTATCAGTACTTCCAGGAGAAGGACAAGGGTAAATACGTCCCCTTCTCGGACTACATTCCCAGGGTGCGGCTGCATTACAAGATCGTGCCGCATTACGTGGAGGATTTCTACGAGCTGTACGGAAAAAAGCTCTACTA
This sequence comes from uncultured Spirochaetia bacterium, assembly GCA_937967705.1. GTDB lineage: Bacteria > Spirochaetota > UBA4802 > UBA4802 > JAGODF01 > CALCJG01. The sequence continues at coordinate 8,042 of CALCJG010000083.1, read as the reverse complement.
CAACGAGAACAGCCTGATGAAGAACATCGAGCGGCTGAAGACGGCCCTCAACTGCAAGTTCCGCCACCCCTCGGAGGCGCTGGTCCGAGTGGAATCGGAGGCGGAATACCTGAAGTACCGCAATCTCATGTTCATGCACATCAATATGCTGATCATGCGCAATCACCTGAGGATCGCCGCGCGCTATGACAAGCACCGTCTCTATTTTTACAACCTGGATTTTGCCAAGGAAATCCGGGAGAGCCTGGATACGGCGGAAAAGTATTACAAGGAGGCCCGGCCCTACTGGGAAAACGCCAAACGCTATGCCCGGCGGGCCAGTGACGTGAAGATCACTACCGACCTGGGGACCATCGAATCGGAGCGGTACGCCATCATGAAGGGAGAGACGGATTTCGACAAGATCATCGATACCCACCTGAAGCGGCTGGACAAGAAGAAAAAGACCCTGGACCGGGCCCTGGCGGGGGGCAAGAGGTAAACCCTAACGGTACTTGAGGGCGCGGCGCAGTTCCCGGTCGGCCTCGCGCTTCTGAATGGTTTTGCGCTTGTCGTACTTGGCCTTGCCCCGTCCCAGCCCCAGAAGCACCTTGACCTTCCCGTTCTTGAAATAGACCTTGAGGGGCACCAGGGTTAATCCCTTCTCCTTCAACTTGCCCGTCAATCGCTTGATCTCCCGGGCATGTAGCAGAAGCTTCCGCTCCCGCTCAGGATCGTGGTTGAACCGGTTCCCCTGCTCATAAAGCGAGATGTTCATCCCCACGATGTAGGCCTCACCGTTGCGGATGCGCCCGTAAGCCTCGTTGATGCTCACCTTCCGCTGGCGCATGGCCTTCACCTCGGTGCCCACGAGGACGATCCCGGCCTCCATGGTTTCCAGTATCTCGTACTCGAAACGGGCCTTTTTATTCTGCACGATGTCCTGGAATTTATCTTCCACCGTTTTTTCCTATAAGCCGTTTCCCCGGAGGATCAGCCGTCCCTCCTTCCGTAATAGAAGACACCCCCGGCGGCGATCAGAATCGTGCCGGCCCATACAAGCCAGATGAGCCTCTTGGAAGAGACCTCCACGATCACGGATTCCTCGGGGATCTTCTCGGGCTCCACGTAGAGTTCCACCTCCCCGTTGTGGGGATTGACCCCCGCCAGGGAGATGACCCGCCGGGTCCCGGGAATCAGCGCATCCGACTTCTTCTTTTCGCCCTTGCCGTCCATTTCGAAACCGGGAGTCAGTGTCTGCTTTCTTCCCTGCCGCTCCACCTCCAACTCCACCGAGAGTTTGACACCGCCGGAGGCCTTGCCCATGTTCCGGTCGGCAAAATCTCTGAAACGGACCTTCACGTCCCCGGACTCCTTGACATCTCCCCGCACCATCACGAGAGGTGGAACACCCTCGAGACCGGAGCGCAGGGTGACGGGGGTGATGTAGAGGTCATGGAAAAACCCGTAACCGATATAGGGCTCCCGGTAGGGGGCGTTTTTCCCCGGGTCCAGGGCATAGAGAGTTGATATCTCCTTCGTTATTCCGCCCCTTCGAAGGGTATAGTTCAGCACCTGATCGGGCTTCTCCTGCCGCCCCTTGTAGGTGAGGGCGATATCGCCTATCTTCTCTTCGCTTCCCTTGAAGAGAATTTTCTGAACCGTCGTGGAATGCAGGCCGGAGGCTACGATGCCGAGCGACAGAACGGCCACCCCCAGATGCGAGAGCTGACGGGGCAGCAGTATCCGCGAGCGCCGCGTGATCAACTGGAAAAAGATACTGAGTACGATGTAGAAGGCGAGGGCGGAGAGTATATAGGCAAAGGGATTATAGGTATAGAGGGCGTTGAAGAGCGTCGCCACCATTACCGAAACGCTCAATGAAATCACCAAGGTACGGGTTCTGGGCTTTTTAGCCTGCCCGAATATCAGCACCAGGGTCAAAAAGAGGAGCAGGAGAATCCCGAAGGGAACAACGATCAGATTGTAGTAATTCTCCGTGACGCTGGCAGGCCTCTGGAGAAAACGGGTAAACAGCGGCAGAGACGTCCCCAGAAAGACCAGTGCGTCAAAAAAGAGCAGGGTGATGATTCCGTAGCTGATGAGATTGTCGTAGGTCAGGATCTTTTCCTCCAGGGGGTCTCCCCTCATCTCCGTGAAACGCTTGGCAAAGAGCGCCAGAGCGATGAATACATAAAAGAGGAAATAGGAAACCATATGCAGAGAAATATCGCTGGCGCTGAAGGAGTGGACGGAAAAGTCCGACAGCACGCCGCTTCGGGTGAGAAAACTGCTGTAAAACACCATGATGAATCCCAGGAGACCTAAAGCGATGTTGGTCTTCACCAGGGCCTTGCGGCGCCGCTGAACGATCATGCCGTGCAGGAGCGCTACTATCACCAGCCACGGGATGAGGGATGAGTTTTCCACCGGGTCCCAGCCCCAGTAGCCGCCCCATCCCAGCACCTTGTAGGCCCAGTATCCCCCGAAGAAGATCCCCAGACCCAGGGTAACCATACTGAAGATGACCCAGCGATAGGCGCTCCTGATCCAGGTGGTATAATCGTTGCGCAGGAGAGCGGCAACGGCATAGGCGAAGGGGATCAGGGCCGCAGCGTATCCCATAAAGAGGACCGGGGGATGAACCGCCATCCAGAAGTCCTTGAGCAGGGGATTGAGCCCCTTCCCGTCTATATTGGCGGGGATAATCCCGGCCTGAAAAAGCTCCGGTGCCGTGTCCTTGAGATGGCGGAAGGGGCTGTTGACGGCCACAATAATCAGAAGGAAGATCTGGGTGACCGTTATGACGGACATGATTATGGGCTCGTCCCTGTCATAGGAGCGGAGGACAAAGAATCCGCACCCGTAGATCAGCATCAGCCAAAAGAGAAAGGACCCCTCCTGACCGGCCCAGAAAGCCGATATCAGGTAAAGCAGCGGAAGATCCCGGGAAGAATAACGGTAGACATAGTCCAGGTTAAAATCATGATTCAGAAAGGCGAACAGCAGCATACCCGCCGCCGCCAGCACCGCCAGGCCCGACAGATAATAGATCTGCCGCAGGGTCACCCTGGCCTGCAGATTCCCCCCCGCAGCCTTGGCCAGGAAGAAGAGGGACAATAGGGATAATACCAGTGCGAAATAAATGAGAATCGAACCGAGATGCATTCGTTATAACCCTGATTTTAGTTTTTGATTCCGGTCTTTTTGGCCTTTTCCTCGTACTTGGAGGGGCACTTCACGAGAAGCCTGTCCGCCTCGAACACCTTCTTCTCGGAATTATAGACCCCTATGGCCACGACCTGGGAGGTATGCTCAAAATTGAGGGGCTTTGAACCGCGGTAGATCACGCTCATGGTCTCGTTCTGCTTGTCCTTGAGAACAAAGACGAAATACCCCTCGTAATGCCGGAGGGGAGTTCCTCGCTCAAGACTACCTATGACCTGGACATAGGACTTCGTTTCCCTGGCCTCGCGAAAGGGCACATAGGGCGAGAGGAACCCGCCCAGGGAATAGACGGCCGCCCCCCCAAAAAGAAGGACCAGTCCGATGATGATCAGGTTTTTCAATTTCATTCGTTTCCCCGGATAGAATTATCAATTCTGTTCTCCAGCCTCCTGATCCTGCGGTCAAGCAGAAAAAGATAGACCCCCAGAACGGACCATATAGCCAGAACCGTGGCCGTCACGGCATAGAGCTTCACTTCTTCGGAAAGGGCCCCGGATGCCGGGTTTTCCGGACGTCCCCCGTACTCCTTCACGACAGGAGCGGCGGGACCCGTGTTCCCATAAAGTAAACCATCAGTCGTGCCGGTATTCCAGAAAAATGTGGAGATCAACAGGGCAGTCAGGGCTATGGCGGTTATCGTTCTTTTCATAAGGAACATCCTGAAAGATTATTCATTATCAAGGGATTCTTCCAGCCTCTGCTCCATCCGGCTGATCCGGTTTTTCATGAAGAAAAGGTCGAAATAGAGCAGGGTAAAGGAGATGAGGCAGATCATCAGCGTCACTTTCATCCGATCCCCCAGAAGGACTGTTCCCCGGGGGTTGATCAGCGTATCGGGATGCAGGGAAAGAAAGACCCGGGGTATGATGAAGACGAAAAAGGGCATCGAGACCATCGCGAAGATGAGATAGACCGATGTTATCCTGCCCCGGTTGGGATTGTTTTCCAGCGCATTCCAGAGGCTGAAATAGGCCACGTAGATGAGCAGCAGTATGATGATCGAAGACTGGCGGGGATCCCAGTTCCAGAATGCGTTCCAGGCCATCCGCGACCAGAGGGAACCGGCCGCGGTAGCCAGCACCACGAAGAGAAACCCCAGGGAAGCGGAGTTATAGGCCTTTATATCCAGGTTTCGGGAATCGTCGCCCCGGACCAGGTGCATCACCGATGCCACCCCTGCAATGAGGAAGGCCAGTACGGAGACCCAGGCCAGGGGCACATGGAAATAGAGCATGCGGCTGGCCTCCCCCATGAGCCGCTCCGCGGGCGCGTAGAGAAAGGCCAGGATGATGCCGACGGGCATAAACAGATAAACCAGACGCAGAACAATCATTGATGTCTACTCTTCCATCCAGACATAGGGAAACAACAGGTAAGATACCGCCACGAGGGAACCCGAAAATGCAAGTAAAAAAAGGAGATTCCGGCCGTCGAAATAATCGGGCCGCTCCAGCGCCTGGCCCGTGGCGGTCATGGCCACCCAGAGCAGGGGGAGCACCAGGGGAAAGGAGATTACCGTGAAGAGGGCCCCCTTGCCTCCCGATTTGGCCACGATGGCGGCCAGGATGGTGCTGGCGGAAGCCAGGGCCAGCCCGCCTGCAGGAACGAGAAGCAGAAAAAAGAGGAGCGAACGCACCTCCACCTGCAGGAAGAAGAGATAAAGGGGGGTGATGAGCAGTTGTAAGGAGAGGAACATCAGGATGTTGAAGATCAGCTTGGAAAGGTAAACCTTTTCCGGGGCGGTGGTGATTCTCAGGAAGAGGGAGGTCCCCTGTTCCTCCTCCCGGGTGAAGATATGCAGCAGGCCGTTCATCGCGCTGAAGAACATGATGAGCCAGAAGAGCACGGCATGCACCCCCGGGGCCAGGGGTCTTCCTGCCGTGGCCAGACCAATCCCCAAAGTGGATACCCCCGCGAAGGAGAGGGACACGCTGAGGGCATAGCGGCTGCGGAACTCGATAATAAAATCCTTGCGGATGTTCTGCAGCAGTTCCTTAAGCAAGGGCAAGCCTCCTCCCGCAGAGATTCATCTCCTCCTCCTCATTGGCGGCGATGATGACGATCCGGTCCCGCATCAGCCGGCGGATCATACCGTAGACGAGGTCCTTGCCCCTGCGGTCCAGGTTGCTTCCGGGTTCATCGAGCAGGAGAAGAGGGGGATCGGCAAAAACAGCCAGAAGGAACTTGAGGCGCTGCCGCATGCCCGAGGAGTAACGGGCAACGGGTTTGTCCCCGTGCCTCGTCAGGTCCAGTTCATCCAGAAGATCGAGGGCCCTCTGTTCGGGGCCCCGGCGGCAGGCGGAAGTAAAGTGTATGATTTCAAGCGCATTGAGCTCTCCGTAGAGATTCATCCGGGGACTCATGAAGCCCAGGAAACCGAAGATCTCGCTGCGGCCCAGAACCCTGCCGCCCCATGCCATCTCCAGGGACCCGGCGCTCTGTCTCTGTAGTCCGGCGATGATCTCCAGGAGGGTGGATTTTCCCGATCCGTTGGGACCGGTCAGGGCCAGAGCTTCCCCCCGCTCCAGGCGGAAGCTGATACCCCTGAATATCCCTGTCCGGTAGAATCTCTTGGCCAGGGAATCCGCCCTTATGGAAAATGAGTCTTCTGTCACGGGACGATGATGACCCGCAGACCCATGATTCCCCATCCCTCCTGTTTGGAGACCGGAACGACGGGGACCTTTACGTCCACCCTCAGGGGGCTGGGATGGAAATCCACACTGACGATGGATCCGCCCCTGACGAACTTCTGCGTGCCCGCCTCGGGCCCCCGGGGATCGACCGCGGGACTCTGGGCGTAATACTCCTTGAGATACCAGTCGATGCACCACTCGTAGACGTTTCCGCTCATATCGTACAGGCCGTAGTTATTGGGTTTCTTCTCTCCCACCGGGTGCGTCGTTCCTCCGGAGTTTCCGCTGAACCAGCAGTAATCGGGATTCAGGGTATCCCCCCAGTAATACTTCGTCTGGGTACCGCCCCGGGCGGCGTATTCCCATTCCGCCTCATAGGGCAGGCGGGCCTTGACCTTGTACTTGGCGCTGAACTTCTTGCAAAAATCCTCAGCCATGTACCAGTTTACGCTGTCCACGGGATTGTTCTCCCCGATGAAACGGCTCGGGTTGTAACCCATGATCTCCTGGAACTGCTTCTGCGTCACCTCGAACTTTCCCATCCAGAAGGAACTCACCGTGACCGAATGCTGCGGCGTCTCGCCGGCGTAAACCCGATCGGGAGACTCAGGCATGCCCATGGTATAGGTGCCCCCCTTGATGAAGACGAAATCCATCTCGCCGATCCGGCGAACCTCTCCGGGAACGCCCTCGCCCACTACCATGCCGGGAGTCAGATCCTCAGCAGGAACAGCGGGCGCCCCTTCCTCAACGGCGGGGAGGTATTTATAAACCGGCATGTTAGGTTTCAACCTTTTAAGGAAGGAACGGTACTTGGGCAGCAGCCGGCATTTGGCTATACTCTGCATGGGAAAAATGGCCTCCATGACCGCCACTTTGCCATCAATGCGGACATACATCTTATCGCCCATCCGTATGGTCTGTCCCGCTTTTTTCGATTTGACGACAATCTCACCCCTGCCCTTTATGATCTTGCCCACGGACCCGATGAGGGGCCCGTCCACGGCCAGAAGCGTACTGAGCCCGTAGCCGCTCATCAGCAGGATCAATATGCCTCCCAACAGCAGGGTCCCCCTGGTCAGCCTTTCTCTTTTCATAACCAACACCTCTCCCTTATAATGAAAAAGCCTTCTTATCTTCCGCCATCACCACGATGGGAAGCTTCAGTTTTCCCTTGCCCATGACCTTGTCCGAGAGCCTCTGCGGGGCGCTCCTGTAAAGGAGCCTCGCCTCGACCCTGATCCGCCCGCCTTTCATTTCCGGAAGCTTGATGCTCTCAGTCAGGGACTCCTTCGGCGGTATGCGCCGGTCCTTTAGGATCTCCCGGGCCTTCGCCACATTCTCCACGGGTTTCCCCTTGCCGTCACCGAAGACCGTATTGTAGAGGAAGGCTCCCGTATCGAGATAACCGTCCTTGTCCGGGATTCCGGAGGAGTAGACCGTTTTTCCTGAACCGTCCTTCACGATGACCGCCAGCCACATCTGGCGCACATCGGTGAGCCCCGTCGGGAGATTGTGCCCCGCCCCGGTGTTGGTCACGATGATCTTGAGCCGGCCGTCCTTGAGTTTCGAGCCGTCAATCTTCACCGTCCCGGCGTTCTTCAAACGCTCTTCGGCCATCCGGCCCTTGATCGTATCCTTAAAGAGGGACGGGAGGAGACTGTTGCCTCCCACGAAATAATGGGTAAAGAGATGCTCCCTCAGGGGACCATCGGAGGAGGCCTTGCCGGGATTCTTAGGCCTAAGCGTTGACCCCGTAGCGGGTATCCCGGGCCGCTGATACATGTGGCAGCCCTGGCAGGTTATCCTCCCTTCCGGGTCCTTGGCGTTATAGGGGCTTCTCTCCCACTCCTCATAGGTGGTTTCCAGTTTCGTTCCGAATTCCACATGCCTCACATCGTGGCAGACTCCGCAGATTTTCGAGTCGGTGTGAAACGCCGAATAGGCGCTCTTGTGATAGTCCGATTTGGAATCGGCGAAGGGGCCGCGCTTGATGCCCGGATTGGTCTCCCCCATCCCGGGATCGAGCTCTATGTGATTGTTGTAAACCTTGTAGGCGCCGGTTGCGGAATGGCAGAAATCGCACTGTATACCCTTTTGAGCCAGAGCCGGCACCTTGTCCAGCTCATCGGAGGTCTTCTTCGGATTTCCGCTAGATCGGAAGAGCGTCGTGTAGGGAAAGAGTGTAGATCTCGGTGG